>JBFFJL010000039.1:0-15252 GCA_041555955.1 Nevskiaceae bacterium | reverse complement strand
GGGGATCTCCGCGCAGTCAGCGGATCAGCGCAGACGTCGCGGATCGAACAGGCGTTCGTATTCGTCGAGCGCGTAGCGGTAGTGCAGCGCGCCCCGAGCGGGGCCCCGCGTGCGGGGTGTGAGGGATTGGCGCGTCTGTACGTTGGGACCGCGGGGGATCTCCGCGCAGTCAGCGGATCAGCGCAGACGTCGCGGATCGAACAGGCGTTCGTATTCGTCGAGTGCGAAGCGGTCCGTCATGCCGGCGATATAGTCAGCGACCACGCGCGCGCGCCCCAATTCGGCATCGTCGCGTTCCTGTTGCTGCGTCGACGCGTGGAAGTCCGGCGGCAGCAGGCGGGGATCGTCCATGAACCCGGCAAACAGTTCGCGAATCACGCGCTTGGCTTTGAACATCATGCGGTAGACGCGATGGTGCTGATACAGATGCTCGCGCAGGAAACGCTTCAGCGTGTCGTTCTCCGCGCGTTGCTGCGGACTGAAATCGATCAGGGGCCGCGGGAGTGCCCGAACGGCGGCGATGCTGTCGACCCCGGCCTGCTGCAACGCGGCGCGGGAATGATCGAGCAGGTCGGTGACCAGGGTGTTGATGATGCGGCGTATGGTTTCGTGGCGCTGCTGCTTGGGCAGGATGTTGCCGTAGCGTTCCAACACTTCATCGTGATGGCTGCGGAACAGGGGAACGTCGCGCAGCTGTTCGAAGCTCAGCAGGTTGGCGCGGATGCCATCGTCGATGTCGTGATTGTTGTAGGCGATCTCGTCCGCGCGGTTCGCCAGCTGCGCTTCCAGGCTGGGTTGGGTGCGCTGAAGAAAGCGTTCCCCAACATCGCCCAACGCGCGCGCGCGCGCGGCCGAGCAGTGCTTGAGGATGCCTTCGCGTGTATCGAACATCAGATTGAGGCCGCGAAACTCGGCGTACTTGTCTTCGAGTTCGTCGACCACGCGCAGCGATTGCGCGTTGTGTTCGAATCCTCCGTACGGCTTCATGCAGTCGTTCAGTGCGTCCTGGCCGGCGTGTCCGAACGGCGTGTGACCGAGATCGTGTGCCAGCGAGATGGCTTCGCATAGATCTTCGTTGATGCTCAGCGCGCGCGCCATGGTGCGTGCAATCTGCGCGACTTCGATCGAATGCGTCAGCCGGGTCCGGAACAGGTCGCCTTCGTGATTGACGAAGACCTGGGTCTTGTACTCAAGGCGGCGGAATGCGGCGGAGTGAATGATGCGGTCGCGATCACGCTGGTATTCGCTGCGATGTCCGGTGGTCGACTCCGGATGGCGACGGCCGCGTGAGCCGGCCGAGGTGGCGGCGTAGGGGGCCAGCTCGCGCATGGCGATCAATGCTCCTCCCGTGGAAACGTGCTGAGCGTTTCGGCCAGCGCGTTGTGGTCGAAGTCCGCGGTCACGATGGCCTCGCCCAGCTGCCGCAACAGAATCAAACGCAGCTGCCCGCTGGCGACTTTCTTGTCCAGAGCCATCAGCCGAACAAAGTCCTCGGATTGCATCCGGGCGGGCAAGGCCACCGGCAATCCGGAACGAGCGACCAGCGCAGAGCAGCGCTCGGCGTCGGCACGAGAGATCCAGCCGCTGCGGGCCGACATGTCGGCGGCCATGCACAGGCCGGTCGCGACGGCCTCCCCATGCAGCCACTGGGTGTATCCGGTAAAGGTTTCGATTGCGTGCGCGAAGGTATGCCCCAGATTCAGCAGCGCGCGGATTCCGCCTTCGCGCTCGTCCTTGGCGACGATCTCGGCTTTCATTTCGCAGCTGCGTCGAATGGCATACGCGGTTGCTGCAGGATCGAGTGCCAGCAGTGGATCGATGTTGGTTTCAAGCCATTCAAAGAATCCGCGGTCGCCGAGCATGCCGTACTTGATGACCTCGGCTACGCCGGCGCGCAGCTCGCGCGGCGGCAGGGTGCCCAGGGCGTCGGTGTCCGCCAGGACCATGAGTGGCTGATGAAATGCGCCAATCATGTTCTTGCCGAGTGCGTGATTGACGCCGGTCTTGCCGCCCACGGAGGAATCGACCTGGGCCAGCAGCGTCGTGGGCACCTGCACAAAGTCGATGCCGCGCTGATAAATCGCGGCACAGAAGCCCACCAGATCGCCGATGACTCCGCCGCCCAGTGCGATCAGAACGCCGTCGCGCGGCAAGCGTGTCTGCAATAGCCAGTCCTGAATGCTGCCGGCCGTGTCCCAGGTCTTGGTCGACTCGCCGGCGGGAACCACCCGCACCTGATCGGCGTTCAGGCCCAGCATCGCGCTGACGCGGGACAAGTAGTGCGGGGCGACGTTGCTGTCGGTGACCAACCGGAGCGGACGGCCAGCGATTTCGGCCCACAGGCTGCGGTGATCCAGCACGCCGGTGCCGATATGGATGGGATAGCTGCGGTCGCCCAGGGCGACGGATAAGGTTTGCATGGACATGTGCTTGTCGGTATCAGGTTCCCGCGGGCTGATCGAGATATTGCTCAATTTCCCGAATCACCGAGCGCGCGCTGCGGTGGTCGGTCAGCACCGTGAGATCGGCAATTTGCTGGTACAGAGGATCGCGAACTTCAAACAGCGCCTGCAGCGCCGCGGCGCGATCCGGTGCTTTGGATAGCAGGGGTCGAGTGTCGCTGCGTTGGGTTCGGGCCAGCTGTTGCAGGACGCTGGCGTGCAGGTAAATCACCCGACCGCGCGCGCCCAGGGCCTGGCGGTTATCAGGGTCCAGAATGGCGCCGCCACCGGTGGCGAGTACGATGCCGGGTTGTGCGGTGAGTTCTTCGATCACCTGTTTCTCGCGCCGGCGAAAGCCAGCCTCGCCTTCCTTTTCGAAGATGTAAGGAATGTCGACGCCGGTGCGGTGCTCGATCTCATGGTCGGAGTCGACGAATTCCAGGCCGCGCATTTCCGCCAGCTTGCGGCCGATCGTGGTCTTTCCAGCGCCCATCGGGCCGATCAGGAAGATGCTTTGGGCGACCGCCACGGACTCAAGCCCGCTGCACAGCGCTGGCCGCGATGCGTCCGTGTCTGAATGCCACCATGGGTTCGTCCGTCAGTACCGCGTTGCGCAAGAAATCCGGGACGCAGTATAGCCCCAGCCGAATTTACGGCTGGGGCTTGATGTGCGGCGAAAACAGATTACGGCGTCGAAAGACCTTCCTGCAGGACCTTGGGCGTGACGAAGATCAGCAGTTCGCGCTTGTTCTTGGAACGCGAGTTGTTGCGGAACAGCGCGCCGAGCAGCGGGATATCGCCCAGCAACGGAACCTTTGCAGTGGACTCAACGGTCTCCTCCTGGAAAACGCCGCCCAGGACAACCGTCTCACCGCTGCGGATAAGGACTTGAGTTTCGACCTTCCGAGTATCGATTGCGGGCGCGCTGCCGGTTCCGGTGGTCACATTTTCGCCCTGAGAGTCGTTGCTGACCGACAGATCCATCACAACGCGATTGTCCGGAGTGATCTGCGGCGTGACGGTCAGCGAAAGCACGGCCTTCTTGAACTGGGTCTGCGTTCCCGTATTTCCGCTGGATGTCTGGTACGGAATTTCGCGGCCCTGTTCGATCGTCGCCTGCTTGCCGTTGGCCGTAATGACGCGCGGCGTCGAGATGATCTCGCCACGCCCCTCTTGCTGAAGCGCGCTCAGTTCAAAATCCACGAGGAAGTCTGAGCCTAGAATGGTCCAGGCGAGACGCCCGGCCGGACTGCCTGCGGTGGGCAAATTCACGATGTATGAATCATTCAGCGCAGGGATTCCGCCGTTGGCTACGGTATTTGATCCCGCGTTGCTGCCCGATTGGCCAATGGTCGTGTTGCCCGCGGTGCCGATGGTGCTGGTCCCGAATCGGGTGCCCAGTTCACGCGCAAAGTCGTCATTGGCAATGACGATGCGTGATTCGATCAGCACCTGACGGACCGGAACGTCGAGTCGCGTGACGAGTTTGCGGACTTCCTCGATCTTTTCGCGCGTTTCCAGCACCAGCAACGTATTGGTGCGTTCGTCGACCGAGACCCGGCCACGCTCGCTGAGCAGGGAGGTGTCGGCGCTCGACAGCAGCGCCTTGATATCGGTCGCCTTGGCGTAGTTGACCTGGATGATCTCGGATCGCAGCGGTGCCAGCTCAACCTTCTGCTTCATCGCCTCCAGTTCGAGCTTCTCGCGCTGGGCGATCTCGCTGGACGGCGCGACCAGCATCACGTTCCCCTGCTGGCGCATGCCCAGGCCCTTGGTGCGCAGGATGATGTCCAGCGCCTGGTCCCACGGCACATTTTCCAGACGCATCGCCATGTCGCCGTTGACCGAGTCGCTGATCACGATGTTGGTGTTCGCAACGTCGGCGATGATCTGCAGCAGCGAGCGGACATTGATGCTCTGGAACGACAGGCTGATGCGTTCACCGGTGAACTGCGGCTGGTTCAGCTTGCGCTGTTCAACCTCGGTTTCGGTGAGAGGAATCAGCTCGACGGTGTACTGGCTCCCCGACTGGTATGCGGTCTGCTCGTATTCCTTCTTGTCGGCGATGGTGACGACGATTTCGGTGTCATTGCCGGAATGGCGCACGTCGACGAATTTCACCGGAGTGGCAAAATCCAGAACATCCATGCGGCGCGTCAGTTCGCTCGACACGGACGCATTGCGGAAACGGGTAATGATTTTGCCGCTCTCGTTGCGGGTATCTACCGGGATATTGGGGTTCGACAGTCGAACCAGAACGCGTCCCTCTCCGTTGTCGCCGCGGCGGAAGTCAACGCCCTCGATTTGTGCTCCGGCGCGTGCGGTGGCGGATGCCATGCCTGCTGACATCGGGGCCACCGCGCCTCCGGCGACGCGAATCAGTAACGTATTGCTGACTTGCTGAACGGTGTACTGCGCCGGATTGTTGAGTTCAACCACCAGGCGCGTCCGTGTCTGCGATTCGGCCATGGCGACCGCACGCACGTTGCCGACGTTGACCTTGCGGTAGCGTTCACTCATGGCCAGACGCGTTTCCGGCAGGTCGATTGACAGCCGGGCGGGCTGGTTGACTGAAAACACTGCGGGCTGCGGAGCGGGCTCCGACAGGGTCAGCGTAATCAGTACGCCCTGACCTTCAAGGGCGACAAAGTCAACGGATTCGAGCGCGCGGTCGGCAGCGGGCTGTGCATGCAGACCGACGGCAGCCAGCGCGAACACGAGCCCCCCCAGGAGTCGGCTGCTTCGTGCGGTGATGAGCTTGAACATTGGTGATACTCCTGGGTGCATTACTCGGAGAGCGTCAGGCTCGCGGGGCGCTGGGTCCAGCCCCCGAATCCGTCCGGGACCAGTTCCAGCAGGCTGATTTCGGATTCGGAGATGGCCACGACTTCGCCGTAGTTCTGTCCCATGTGGTTTTTCCGTGTGATGCGATGAATGACGCCGTCGGGTGCGCGAACCAGCGCGAACATGCCATTCGGTGACGTAATCGTTCCGGCCATGCGTAGCGCATCAAGCGGAAATTCTTCCAAGGCTTCGCGGTTCCGGTTCAGATCGGGACGCGGTCCGGACGAGATGGCTGCCGAAGCGGGTTGCTCGTTGATCAACTCGACGAACGGATCGCGACGTTCGCCTGGGTCGTAGGTAAAACTTTCGAACTGCTTGGGTTGCGGAATCGGGTCGATCGCCTTGGATTTGCGAGCCTTGACCTCGGCCACGTACCGCTCAAGATCGGACATGTCGGCTCCGCAAGCCGTTAGCGACAGCGCGATCGCTGCGATCAGACCGAACCTGATCATTTCTTGCCCCCCTTCTTCTTGTTCTTGGGCGCGGCAGCGGCGATCTCATCGTCGTCGAGATAGCGGTAGGTCTGTGCCGTTGCGGTCATCCGCAACCGCGTCGAATTGGCCGCATTCTTGCCCCCGGCGGGACGCACTTCGACGTTCTCGATGGTGACAATACGTGGCAGTGCTGCAACGGAGCTGACGAAGGTGCCCATCTCGTGATAGTCACCGATCACAACGATGCGATTGGGGATCGCGGCGTAGAACTCCTTGGGAATTTCACCCTGCGGCTGGAACAGTTCTTCTTCCAGCCCGGCGGCGACGCGCGCCTGTGAAATATCGATCAGCAGATTGGCGACTTCGGCGCGGCTTGGCAGTTGCTTGAGCATTGCCCCGAATGAACGTTCCATTTCAGCAAGCTGCTCGCGATAGGCGTCCAGTCCCGCGACCTTGAGCTGCTTGGCTTCGAGCTCGGTACGCAGCGTTTTTTCCTGTGCCCGCGCCGATTCGACCTGTTCGTAAATCGGTTTGATGCCGAACCACAGGCCGGCTCCGATCAGCGCCAAAGTGGTCAGGACCACCAAGGCCCAGCGTGCCCAGCCTGGCCATGCCCCCGGATTCTGCATATCCAGCGACTGTAGTTGCTGCAAAATCTCCTGGGGCTTCATTCGACGACCCCCTCGTCACTGTCCGAAACGTCGTCGGTCGCATTGCCTTCAGTCGGCGTCGTCAGACGGGTGACCTGGAGTTTGAATTCGGCCTTGCGGCGCTGGTTCTTGTCACCAGTCTTGATCACGATCAGCTTTGGTTCCTTGAACCAAGGCGAGGCGTCAAGATTCTTCATGTAGGTCGAAATGCGACCATTGGATTCCGCAACGCCGTCCAGCGTGACCTGATTGCCCTGCTGCTTCAGTCCAGTCAGATTGACGCCTTCCGGCAGCGTGTTGACGATTTCATCAAAGAAATGGACCGACGCCGAGCGACTCGCCTGCAGCTCTTCGATCACATGCATGCGCGCGAGCAGATTGGTCTTGACGCGTTCGAGCTCCTGGATCTCCTTGATCTGCTGATCCATCTCCTTGATCTGCCCGCGAAGGTATTCATTACGCGATTGCTGGTAGCTGAGCTGTCCGTCGACCGCCATCCAGCTCAGCAACAGTGCCAAGCCGGCGACGACGACGCCAAGTCCCATCATCGCGGCAAATTCTTTCTTGCGCCGCTCGCGCCGCTCCTTGCGCCAGTCCAGTAGGTTGATGCGGGTGGTCATGGGCGGGCTCCCGCAGCGGCGACGTGATTCAGAGCGATCATCACGCGTCTTCCTGATCGAAAGCGCGCCATGCCAGACCGCACGCGATCAATAACGAGGATTCGTCCTGTGCCAGTGTACTGGGCTTGGCTTTGGACGCCACGCTCATGGTGCTGAACGGATGCGCAATGACCGTCGGAATCTGCAAACGTTCCTGGATGCGCGCTTCAACCCCGGGGATGTGAGCGCAACCTCCGGCAAGGATGATCTGATCGATGCTGTTGTAGCGGGTCGCGGCTGAAAAGAAAAATTGCAGCGAACGGTCGATCTGTTGCGCCATGTCCGAGACGAAGTGATCCAGCACTTCGGATTCGTATCCTTCCGGCAGGACGCCCGAGCGCTTAGCCTTGGCTGCATCCTCGAACGACATCTGATAGGTGCGCATGATGTCTTCAGTCAGCTGTCTGCCGCCAAAGGCCTGGTCACGCGTATAGACCGATTGCAGATCGTGAAGCACGAGCACGGACGTCGTGGTGGCTCCCATGTCGACGATCGCAATCGTCTTGCCATGGCCGCCGTCAGGCATCTGGTGTTCGAGAAACTGGCAGGCATTTTCCAGCGCCTGCGCTTCAATATCGACGACTTTGGCGGTCAGTCCGGCAAATTCCACCGCGGCGCAGCGCTGCTCGACCTGCTCCCGGCGACAGGCCGCAAGCATCACATCGAGCATTTCAGCGTTCTTGGGGCTGGCACCCAGGACCTGGAAGTCAAGGCTGACTTCATCGATGGGGTACGGAATGAACTGATCGGCTTCGGCCTTGATCTGTTCTTCCATGTCGTCGTCGGACAGCGACGCCGGCATTTCAATGATCTTGGTGATGACCGAGGCCCCGGCAACGGCAATCGCCGCATGGCGGGTGCGTGTGCCCGCGCGGTTGATGGCGCGCGCGATCGCTTCCCCGACGAGCTTGGGGTCGGTAATCTGTTTGTCCGTCACCGCGTTCGGTGGCAACGCTTCAATCGCGTAACCTTCGACGTGGTAGCGGCTACCCTTGCGCGAAAGCTCAAGCAGCTTGACCGAGCTGGAACTGATGTCCAGCCCGATGAGCTTCTGGCTTCCTCCGCCTAACAGCGATTGCAAGATGGCCATTTCGCCTCACGCCGCCTCGTTGACATTCCCCCACGGGACCGAAAGACTCTTCCCGCATCTGGCCGTACTATAACCCAATATTGCTACTGTGCAACTGTAAGTTCCGGCGGCAACTATCTGATCATGCAGCAAACATTCAACCTTAATCTTCATAACTCCTGACCCCGGATGGCGCACAAGAAAACTGGCTTGCGGGTGCTCGCGTGGCTCTCGCTCGCGGGACTGATCCTCGGCGTGGCCATTGCGGCTGTCGCCGCCGTCGCCATCTCGCAGATGCGTGCCGAGCTCCCTTCGGTCGACAGCCTGCGTCAGCTGCAGCTGTCTGAACCGCTTCGCATCTATACCCGCGACGGCCAGCTGATCGGCGAATTTGGCGCCGAACGGCGTGCAACGCTGACCTATGCGGAGCTTCCGCCGCTGTTGGTGCGCGCATTTCTGGCGGCGGAGGACGATCGATTCTTCGAGCATCCCGGAGTGGACTGGCAGGGTTTGATGCGCGCGGTGATCAAGCTGGCGCTGACGGGTGAGAAGTCTCAGGGCGGTAGCACCATCACGATGCAGCTGGCGCGCAATGTATTCCTCAGCAGCGAACGCACGTATACGCGCAAGTTCAAGGAGATCCTGCTGGCGCTAAAGGTCGAGAAGGAATTGAGCAAGGAGGAAATCCTTGAGCTCTATCTGAACAAGATTTATCTCGGTGAGCGGGCGTATGGCGTCGGCGCCGCCGCGCTCGTCTATTTTGGCAAGCCGGTCGGGGAGCTGACGCTGGGTGAGATTGCGGTGATCGCCGGTTTGCCCAAGGCCCCGTCGCGCGACAATCCGGTGGCCAATCTGAAGAAGGCCACGGATCGGCGCAATTATGTACTGCGCCGGATGCGCGAGCTGGGCAATATCTCCGAGCTCGACTACCAGGCTGCGCTGGCCGAGCCGGTCGCGGTGCGTCCCTATCAGGCCAAGGTTGATGTCGACGCGCACTACGTCGCCGAGATGGTGCGCGCCGAGCTCTTTGCGGAATATGGCGAGGACGCCTATACCCGCGGCTTGAGCGTCGTTACCTCGATCGATTCGAAGCGACAACGGGCGGCCAATACCGCACTGCGCGATGCGTTGTTCGCCTACGACGAGCGGCACGGCTGGCGTGGCGCCGAGACGCGCATTCCAGATCAAATGCTGGCCGGCGGTGGCAGCGGCGAATTGACGTCATTGCTCAATGGCTATGCCACTGTTGCGGGCTTGGTGCCGGCGGTGGTGACGGCGTTTGCTCCGGACGGCATTGGCCTGCTGACCGCACAAGGTGCCGTGAAGCTCGCACCTGCAGCTTTTGATTGGGCGGGCCTGTCCGCCAAGAAACCGCTACAGCGCGGCGATGTCGTGCGCCTGCGGCCTGTGGGCGATGCCTATCGTCTCGCGCAGTTGCCGCAGATCCAGGGCGCGTTCGTGGCTGTCGATCCGGATGACGGCGCGATCCAGGCATTGGTCGGGGGGCTCGACTTTTTTGCCGGCAAGTTCAACCGCGTGATCCAGGCCCGCCGTCAGGCAGGGTCCGGATTCAAGCCATTCCTGTATTCGGCGGCGATGAACTACGGATTCACCCCGGCCTCCGTGATTCTCGATGCGCCGGTGGTTTTCGATGATGCAGCGCTGGAGTCCACCTGGCGACCCGAGAACTACGGCGGCGACATCAAAGGACCGATGCGCCTGCGGGAAGCTCTGGTGCAGTCGCGCAACCTGGTCTCCATCCGCTTGTTGCAGGCCATCGGCCTGAACTATGCGCGGGACTTCATCCCGCGGTTCGGTCTGCCGGCCGACCGCTTGCCGAATGACCTGACCATGGCGCTGGGCAGCGCGGTCTATACGCCGCTGGAGATGGCACGGGCGTACGCGACCCTCGCCAACGGTGGCTTCGTGATCGATCCCTATTTCATCGACAGTGTGCGCGACAATCACGGTGCCGAGCTGTTTCGGGCCAAGCCGAAACGCGCCTGTGAAGCCTGCCTGGCGCAAAATGTCGCCGATGCGGCGCAGCCGCTGGACGCCAGTGCCGACGTGAGCATGGCGGCATCGGCGGGTGATCAGAACTGGACGCCGGCGGCGCGCGCGATCGATCCGCGGATCGTCTGGCTTATCACCGACATCCTGCAGGATGTCGCCACACGAGGCACCGCCGCGAAGGTGCGGGAGCTGGGGCGCGCCGATCTGGGCGGAAAAACCGGTACCACCAACGACGAAACCGATGCCTGGTTCAATGGCTTCCAGCGACATCTGGTGGCGGTCACCTGGGTGGGCTTCGATCAGCCGACGCCGCTGGGGCGTGGTGAGGTGGGAGGCCGGGCCGCCTTGCCCGCGTGGATGGATTTCATGCGTACGGCGCTCAAAAACGTGCCGGAAGAAAACCTGCCGCGGCCGGATGGACTGGTCAACGTGCGCATCGACCCCAAGACCGGACGACTCGCCGCGGTTGGCGATCCGGATGCGATTTTCGAGATGGTGCAGCAGGACCACATTCCGGAACCCGACGATGCACCCCGATTCCAGCGTGAGCAGCAAACCGATTTGCAGGATCTGTTCTAGCAGTCACCCCGCCGCCGTCGGTTTGCGGAGGCGTTGGTGGTGAGCGCCGGGGCGCGGCAGGCGATTGCCGAAGAAGCGGCTCGTGTGATCTGCACCGAGCAGCTCACCGATTTCCATGCGGCCAAGCTCAAGGCGATCGACCATCTTGGTTATCCGCCGCGCACGCCGCAACCGGACAACGCAGCGGTGCTGCAGGCGGTGATCGACTACCAGCGCCTGTTCGGCGGCGAAGCCTACCGCGAACGACTCAGCTCAATGCGTGCCGCGGCCCTGGCGGCAATGCGGCTGCTGGCGCCATTTTCGCCGCGCCTGGTCGGCGGCGTGGTCACCGGCGCGGTGACCCAGGCGCATCATGTGCAGCTTCATGTATTTGCCGACTCGGCGGAAAGCGTCGACATCGATCTGCTCAATCGCGGGATCGACTTCGAACAGGATGAGCGTCACTTTCGCTATCCCAATGGGCGCGAACAGCGCATTCCGCTGGTGCGCCTGGCACTGGGCGGCGAGCCGGTCGACGTCGCGATTTTCGATGCCGAGGGCTTGCACCGGCCGCCGATCAATCCGCTGGATGGTCGCAGCTACCAGCGCCTGGACCTGGAGCAGGCTCAGGCATTGGCGGCGGCCGGCGCTGCAGCCGAACACGACTAGGCCCTCCGAGGAGGGCCTAGCGTTGCAGTCAGGAACAGCGGGGATCAGCGTTTTTCGATCGCGCTGACGTCGCGTTCGCTGGCGCCGGTGTAAATCTGGCGCGGGCGAGCGATGCGCATCGTCGGATCCGAGATCATCTCCATCCAGTGAGCGGCCCAACCGACCGTGCGGGCAATCGCGAACATTGGCGTGAACATGTTCACCGGAATGCCGAGCGCCTTGTAGATGATGCCGGAGTAGAAGTCGACGTTCGGGTACAGCTTGCGTTCCTTGAAGTAGTCGTCCGACAGCGCGATCTCTTCCAGCTTCATGGCCAGTTCGAGCTGCGGATCGTTTTCCTTGCCCAGGTGCTTCAGGACCTTGTGGCACTCGTCGCGGATGATCGTCGCGCGCGGATCGAAGTTCTTGTAGACGCGATGGCCGAAGCCCATCAGACGCACGCCGGAGTTCTTGTCCTTGACCTTGTCCATGAAGCCCTGGACCTTGGACACGTCGCCGATCTCGTTGAGCATCTTCAACACGGCTTCATTGGCGCCGCCGTGCGCCGGTCCCCACAGCGCCGCGATGCCGGAGGCAATCGCCGCGTAGGGATTGGTGCCGGTCGAGCCGGCCATGCGCACGGTCGAGGTTGACGCATTCTGCTCGTGGTCGGCGTGCAGAATGAAAAGGACGTCGAGCGCGCGCGCGGCAACCGGGTTGACCTCATACGGTTCGGCCGGTACGGCGAACATCATGTGCAGCAGGTTCGAGCAATAGTCGAGGCCATTCTGCGGATACATGAACGGCTGACCGAAGTAACGCTTGTAGGCAGCGGCCGCGATCGTTGGAATCTTCGCGATCATGCGATGCGCGAAAATCTTGCGATGCTCCGGATCCTTGTTGTTGGTAGTGTCGTGATAGAACGCCGACAGCGATCCCACGACGCCGGTCAGCATGGCCATCGGGTGAGCGTCGTAGCGGAACCCGTTGAACAGCCCGCGCAATGATTCATTGATCATCGTGTGCTTGCGGATGGTCTGGTCGAACTCGGTCAGCTTCTGCGCGTTCGGCAGCTCGCCGTTGAGGATCAGGTAGGCGACCTCGATGAACGAGCAGTGCTCGGCCAGCTGCGCGACCGGGTAGCCGCGATACAGCAGGACGCCAGCGTCACCATCGATGTAGGTGATCGACGACTTGGTCGAGCAGGTCGACGAAAAGCCCGGATCGTAAGTGAACACATCCATTTGCCCATAGACCTTACCGACATCAAGTCCGACAGGGCCGAGGGTGCCGGAGATGGCGGGCAGGTCGGTCTTTTCGCCGGTGGCGTTGTTGACCAAGCTGTAGCTGGGCGTGCTCATAGTTAATCTCTCGCTGGTTTCAACTCGGATAGTGCGACGGATACGGCGCTTTCGCCGCCCCGCTTGCAACAGCCGCACGCGCCACTGCAGGCGCGACGAGGTCGCGCAAGCGGGGGTCGATCGGCTTGGGAATGATGTACTCGGGACCGAAGGATAGCGATTTTTGCCCGTAGGCTTCCAGCATTGAGGCTGGAACCGGCTCCCGTGCCAGCTGCGCCAGGGCGCGCACCGCGGCAATTTTCATCTCGCGATTGATCATCCGCGCGCGGACATCCAGCGCGCCGCGGAACAGGAACGGAAAGCACAGCACATTGTTGACCTGGTTCGGATAGTCGCTGCGACCGGTGGCCATGATCAGGTCATTGCGCACTTTCAGTGCGACCTCCGGCAGGATTTCCGGCTCCGGGTTCGACAGCGCGAACACAATGGGCCGCTCGTTCATCAGCATCAGCCACTCGGACTTCATCAGTCCCGGCCCGGACACGCCGATGAACACATCGGCACCGGCCAGCGCGCCGGCCAGGGTGCGGCGTTCGCTCGGTTCGGCGGCAAACTCGCGCTTTTCCTTGTTGAGGGTGGCGTAGTCTTCGCGCTCGGTGTGGATCACGCCCTTGCGGTCGACCAGCCACATGTTCTCGCGGCGCGCACCAAGATCGAGCGCCAGGCGCATGGACGCGATGCCGGCCGCGCCCGCGCCGAGGCAGACGATACGGGCGTCCTCAATGCGCTTGCCCTGTAATTCCAGTGCATTCAGCAACCCCGCGCCCAATACGATTGCTGTGCCGTGCTGGTCGTCGTGGAATACCGGAATGGTGCAACGCTCGATCAACGCGTCCTCGATCTCGAAACAGGCAGGGGCTGCAATGTCTTCAAGATTGATGCCACCGAAGGTCGGGGCGATGCGCGCAACGGTGTCGATGAACGCTTGTGGGTCCTTTTCGTCCACTTCGATATCGAACACGTCGATGTCGGCGAACTTCTTGAACAGGACCGCCTTGCCTTCCATCACCGGCTTGCCTGCCAGTGCACCGCAGTCGCCCAGGCCGAGTACCGCTGTGCCATTGGAGATCACCGCAACCAGATTGCCTTTGGCGGTGTAGCGATACGCCGCCTCGGGGTCCGCCTGGATTGCGCGCACCGGTTCGGCGACGCCTGGGGTGTAGGCCAGAGCCAGATCGCCCGGCGTGGACACGGATTTGGTGATGGAAATGCCGAGTTTTCCGGGCTGCGGAAACTCGTGGTAGTCCAATGCGGACTGACGAAGGGAGTCGTTCATGGTCTTGCGCAGTGCCTGCTGCCTGGATGCGCGCGGGGTTCGCGGGGGCGCAATCTTGCCCGCGCGCCTTTCAAACGGCAATGACTGCAGCGACAGTCGCCCGCGGGAGGGCAACAAAAAAGCCGCGCCAAGGCGCGGCTTTTCAAGGCGACGAAAAAGCTTATGCAGCCTTGCCGTAGCGCTTCTTGAACTTGTCGACACGACCGCCGACGTCCAGCACCTTCTGCTTTCCGGTGTAATACGGATGGCAGGATGAGCAGACTTCGATCTGCATGACATCGCTGCTGATCGTCGAGCGTGTATTGAACGAATTGCCACAGCTGCACTGGACCGTCACAGCCTTGTAATCCGGATGAATGCCTTCTTTCATGGGAAACCCCGACAACGCTTTGGGATCGCGAAACGCGAAAGGGCGCGAATTCTAATGGAGGATGCGGCGGGATGCAAACGCTGCCCGTCCGGCAGTGTATGGCCGAGGGGTAGCGCCAAGGGATGAGGCCCGCTGCCGGGGCCTCATCCCTTCGCCGCTCACCCTAAAGGGCTATCTATCATTCTGCCTCGGTTCGTAGATGACTTCGCAGTTATCAAACGTCGTCCTATACGCCGGGCGATCTTCCGATGTGTAGAAATAGCCGTAGCTGCCGTAGCAGGTATCGGTACCGCGGCTGCCGTTCAGGCGATTGCGTTCATGAATCGCATCCCCGGTGTTCGGACCACCATTGCCATCGCCATTGGCCACCAGAATATCGTTGCCGGGACCGCCGAACACGAAGTCGTTTCCGTTGCCGCCGACCAGGCAGTCGTCGCCAGCGCCGCCGTGGATCTTGTCGTCTCCCCCGAGTCCGAGGATCACATCGTTCCCCGCCGTGCCCAGGATCGAATCGTTGCCCTCGGTGCCGACGATGATGTTGGCCTCTTCAAACTCAGGGCCGCATTCCTTTGGAATCCAACCTTCCTGCTGTGCGATTGCGGGGAAAGCCACGCAAGCCCCGAACATCGCCACGACTGCGGCAACCGTATTGCGCGTAAGGGCTGACGTCCTGCCCAGGTCGATCATCTCAGTGTTCATTTGCTCTCCTGTTTTCTGTCAAATCTCGCCTTGCGATGTTCGGCAAAGCTGTAATGGGTAAATACGCCCGAGGGTATATTTTATGAAAATCGAAGCGTCCCTTTGATTGACTTATGTCAGGACAACATGCGTTACCAAGGCTCCGTCGGCGAAACGATCTGTTTGGCGGGGCACAGCGAATTCATGGGCGGCCGGGGCCGCGCACCATGATCAGTTGATGATGCGGCGCC
>JBFFJL010000038.1:0-15558 GCA_041555955.1 Nevskiaceae bacterium | reverse complement strand
GCAAAAGCCGTCGCCCAGTTCCATGCAGATCAAGCGGCAAAAGGTTTCGAGATCCGGCTCGGTCGCCAGTTGCACCACGGTCGCATTCGACGCATCCATGATCTGTGCCTCGCTGGGACCCTTGCGGGTCGACGCAGATCAGTCTGGCGCAGGCAGCAAACGCAACAAGTGCCGTCTGGACCAACGGGCGCTACCGGGGCGGAAACGGCGCGCCGGCCGACCAGCGGTTACGGCAGCGGCGCAGTCGGTGGCTGCCCTAAACCGCGGCCGATACAGCGTCAGTGGACTTTGCGCGACTTGCCGGCACGACGCTCGGCGTCCGGCTGCACCTGGCCGCCGCCGTTTACGTTGCCGCGGCCGTTGCGGCCGCCAAAGCTCCACGGCTCGGGCTTGCGCATTTTCTGCTTGAATGCGCCTTTGGTTTCATCCGGCACGCCGGAGTCCGCTTTGGCTTGAGGTGCAGGAACTTTGGACTCAGGCTTTTTCGAGGAAGTCATGACTGTCTTCAACCGCTATGGGGTCGTCGCACGGCGACGAATGCCCGGCATTCTAGGGCCTGTTGAGCCGCGACACATCGGAAGCAGCGAGGAACAGTGATGAGGGTCACCACCCCGGTAGTTCACCATGACGTCGAAACCGTGGTCGACGAGATTCTGCGTCGTATCGGCAAGGACATCCGTCTCGGGCTGTCGCTGGGCCTGGGCAAACCTCTCGAGCTGGTCAATGCGCTGTACCGGCGCGCCTGCGCCGATCCGTCGATCAAGCTGACGATCCTCAGCGCGCTGTCGCTGGAAAAGCCCAGTGGATCCAGCCCGCTGGAGCGGGCGTTTCTGCAGCCGTTCGTGGACCGCGTGTTCGAGGGCGTTCCCGACCTGGAATACGTGCGCGCACAGCGTGACGGCAGCTTGCCCGCGAATGTCGAAGTCTGCGAGTTCTTCTTCCGCCCTGGCAGCATGCTCGGCAACACGCGCGCGCAGCAGAACTACATCAGCACCAACTACACCTTTGCCGCTCGCGATGTGTTCGACCGTGGCTGCAACGTGGTGACGCAGATCGTGTGCAAACGCGTGGTCGATGGCCGCACCTTTTTCAGTCTGTCGTGCAATCCGGACACTTCGCTGGAGCTGGCGCAACGCCTGGAAGAATCCGGCCGGCCGTACCTGGCAATTGCCGAGATCAACCAGAACCTGCCGTACATGGCGCTGGACGCCGAAGTGCCGGATACCCTGTTCGATCTGGTGATCGATGATCCCAGTTGCACCACGCCGCTGTTCTCGACACCGAAGCTGCCGGTGACCACGCCCGATGTGATGATCGGGCTGGCAGCCAGCGCGCTGGTGCGTGACGGCGGGACTTTGCAGATCGGTATCGGTTCACTCGGCGACGCGATCGTGGACGCGCTGAAGTTGCGTGATGCCGACCCGGAAAGCTATCGCGCTGCGCTCGATGCCTCCGGCGTTGCCAGCGACAGTGCCGATCTGATCGAGGCGATCGGCGGCACCGGGCCGTTCAAGCAGGGCCTGTACGGCGCCACCGAAATGTTCGTCGACGGCTTCTGGCATCTGCTGCGTGCCGGCATCCTGCGGCGCAAGGTCTACGATTTCTGGGCGCTGCAGCAGTTGATCAACGACGGCCGCTGCAATCCCGATGCGCTGGACCCGGGCGTGCTGGCGCACATGGAAGCGCTCGGCGTGCGCGTGATCCGCACGCAGGATTTCGAACGCCTGCAGCATCACGGCTTCTTCACTGACGCCACACGCTACGAGCACGGCTACATCATTGCGCCGGACGGTGAGCGCGCGGTCGCCAACGTCGCCGACCCGAGCGCGCGTGCGCTGATGGCGCGCTGCATGGGCGCCGCGCTGCGCCGCGGCATCGTGCTGCACGGCGGCTTCTTCCTCGGTCCGCGCGCGTTCTACGACGGGCTCAATGCGATGACGCAGGCCGAACGCGACACCATCTGCATGACCGGGGTGAACAAGATCAATCAGCTGGACGTCAATCCGCGGCTGTATCAACACCAGCGGCGTGATGCGCGCTTCATCAATACCGGGATGATGGCAACGCTATCCGGCGCGGTGGTTTCCGATGGCCTGGATGACCTGCGTGTGGTGTCCGGTGTCGGCGGACAGTACAACTTTGTCGCGATGGCGCATCAGCTGCGCGACGGTCGTTCGATTCTGCTGGTGCGTGCGGTACGCGACACCAATGGCGACAGCAACATCGTCTTCAACTACGGCCACACCACGATCCCGCGTCACCTGCGCGATATCGTCATCACCGAATACGGCATTGCGCAGCTGCGCGGCCGCAGTGACAGCGAAGTCGCGAAGGCGCTGATCAACATCGCGGACTCACGCCATCAGCCGTCCCTGCTGGCGCGCGCGCAGCAAGCTGGCAAGATCGAGCGCGGGTATCAGATCCCTCAACGTCACCGTAACAACACGCCGGAGCGTCTGGAGCAGGCGGTGACGCCGTTTCGCGCACGCGGGCTGTTCCCGACATTTCCGCTGGGCTGCGACTTCACGGACGAAGAGCTGATGCTGGCCAAGGCGCTGAAGCTTGTGAAGGCACGCGCCGAATCCACACCGAAGTGGAAGCTGTTGCTGACGCATCTGCTGCACGGCCGCAGGGAAGTCCCCACCGAGATGCGTCACCACCTGCGCCGGCTGAATCTGGAAGCGCCGAAGACTTTGCAGGATGGCGTCGCCCGCACCCTGCTGCTGCAGGCGCTGGCCGAACCGCATTGAGCAACGGCTGACTCAGCCGCGCTGGGGCATGTCCATCGGTTGCGGTTCGTGTCCCCGCGCGAGCAGCCAGTCGCGCAAGGCCAGCCCTGTCGCAGCGGGCCAGTAGCGCGCGGACTCTGGCGCGATCCGCTTGAACTCGGAGAGTTCTTCATTCAGCACGATCTCGCCGACGCCGATGACGTGGTAGGCGATGATCAGCTGATTCATGCGCTCGAACGTGTAGTGGCCGATGAAGCTCGGGCTGTGCGCCTGCAGGCCCAGTTCTTCGTTGACCTCGCGCAGCACGGCTTCGGCCGGATCTTCGTTACGTTCCAGAAAGCCGGTGATCAAACCGAAGAAACGCGTGGGCCACAGCGCATTGCGCGCCAGCACGATCGCGCCGTCGTGCTCCACCACCGCGGCGACCACCGGCGTCGGATTGTCCCAGTGCACATAGCCACACGCCGGGTCGGGGCAGCAATGACGGACGAAGCCGCCTTGTTCGCGAGGAGTCAGCGCCGTGGCGCAGCGGGGACAGAACTGGAACGCAGACGACATGGCATCACCGACGGAAGCGTACAGCCGTCATCGTAGCAGCCCGCAAAGTGCCGCCGGATCATTCAATCCGATGATGCCGTGACGCTCCGCTGCGGTGTCGCGACATAGACCCCGCGGACCTGCACCGCGTCACCGCCGTCGCTGTAGACGCGGCTGTCGATTTCGAGGCGTGCGCGCTGCCCCTGCCGCAACCGCTCGATGAACGTGGTCCATTGCGGCAGCGGCAACCGGCTCTCGGCGTGCAGCTCGCCCGTGCCGGGGCGCAGATAGTCGAGCGTGCTGCGACGCACGACCAGGGCCACATCCAGCGCGTGTTCGGCCAGTCCGTGATGGACCACGCACCAGCCGGCCAGAATCCCCAGCGCGGCAAGGCTGCCGCCAAAGGCAGTTCCGTGATGATTCAGATTCGGCGCCAGCGGCGCGCTCAAGCGGATTTGCGTTGCGTCCAGCGTGGCCACGCGCACCTGCAGCGCCCGCGTCAGCGGAATGTTGTCATGCAGGAACGCAGTGAATTCGTCAGCGGTCATGCGCGAGCGTTACTTTCCGATGCAGAAGCGGGAGAAGATCTCGCCGAGCAGATCGTCGCTGCTGATCCTGCCGGTGATCTCGCCCAGCGCGTCCTGCGCCAAGCGCAGCTCCTCGGCGGCGAGTTCGACATCGGCACCGTCCCGCAAACGCTGTTCGGCGTCCTGCACGAACGCCAGCGTTCGACGCAGCGCGTCAACATGCCGGGTGCGCGCGGAAAAGCTGCCCTCGGTGCTATCACTGATGCCCGCGAGCTGATGCAGTTCGTGAATCAGCGCGTCGATGCCGCGACCGTCCGCCGCGGACAGCGACAGATGCACCACGCCATCTTCGACCCAACGCTGCGGCGCGTTGCCACGCAGCAGATCACTCTTGTTGTGCAGCACGATGCGTTGCAAGCCCTCCGGCAGGCTGCACAGCAACGCGGCATCTTCCGGCGTCAGCCCCTGGGGCGCCTCCAACAGGAACAGCGCGACCTCGGCGTGATCCAGTGCGCGCCGCGCACGACGTACGCCTTCCTGCTCAACGACGTCACTGGACTCGCGCAGGCCGGCGGTATCGACCACCGTCAGCGGCAGGCCGCCCAGATCGAGATTCTCACGCAGCACATCACGGGTGGTGCCGGGGATGTCGGTAACGATGGCCACGTCGGCGCCGGCAAGGCGATTGAGCAAGGTCGACTTGCCGACGTTGGGCCGGCCCGTCAGCGCCACCGTCAGACCGTCACGCAACCTGCGGCCCTGGTCCGCTTCCTTGAGCAATTGCGCGATCTGCTGTCGCAGCGCTTCGACGCGGGTGCGCAGACCCGCATCAGCAAGCCAGTCGATGTCTTCGTCGGAAAAATCCAGCGCGCCTTCGACGAAGACCCGCAGTGACACCAGTTCGGCGGTGAGTCGCTCGACGCGTCGCGACAGCTCGCCGTCCAGCGAGCGAATTGCGGCGCGTGCGGCGTCGCGGGTGCCGGCGTCGATCAGGTCGGCGATGGCTTCGGCCTGCGCGAGGTCGAGCCGGTCATTCAGAAAGGCGCGCTCGGAGAACTCGCCAGGCCGTGCGATCCGCGCGCCGGCATTGCACGTTGCCCGCAGCAGCGTGTCGAGCACCACCGGACCACCGTGGCTTTGCAACTCGACCACGTCTTCACCGGTGAACGAATGCGGCGCCGGAAAGTACAGGATCAGACCGCGGTCGATGGTGTTGCCGTCAGCGTCGCGAAACGAGCGCAGTGCGGCGACACGGGGTGCCGGCAGCGCACCGCACAAGGTGTTTGCAATCCGCGCGACGTCCGGTCCGGACAGGCGCACGACGCCGATCGCGCCCCGGCCGGACGGGGTCGCGATCGCGGTGATGGTGTCAGTCGTCGGGATCGGGCTCACGCCCGCACTCTAGTCCACTGAATCACTGAAATCGGATCGGCGCTTGCCTGCCGACGCGGGCGCGCTGCGGCGTTGCAAATGCTCGCGATAGCTACGGCTATCGCTGTGCTTTGCGCCTTGCATCGCATCCCGCCTCGACTGTCCTTCACCATCCATTCCAATGATTCAGTGGACTAGCGCTTGACCGCAACCTTCGCAGCGTCCGCGCTTTCCATGCGGCGCGTGATGACCCACTGCTGGGCTATTCCGATCAGGTTGCTGACGAACCAGTACAACACCAGACCGGACTGGAAGAAGGTGAAGAACGCCGTCAGCATGATCGGCATCAGCTGCATGATCTTCTGCTGGGTCGGATCGGCTATCTGCTGGCCCGACAGCTTCTGCTGAACGAACATGCTGATGCCAAACAGCACCGGTAGCACGTAGTAGGGATCGGGTGAGGTCAGGTCGTTGAGCCAGAAGATGAACGACGCCTGGCGCAGCTCAACCGATTCCAGCAGGACCCAGTACAGCGAGATGAACACCGGGAACTGCACCAGCAGCGGCCAGCAGCCGGCCAGCGGGTTGAAGCCCTCTTTCTTGTAGAGCTCCATCATCGCTTTCTGCATGCGCTCGCGATCATCGCCGAAGCGTTCCTTCAGTTCCTGGATCTTCGGCGCGAACTTCTTCATCTTTGCCATCGAGCGGTACTGCGCCTCGGACAGCTTGTACATCGCGACCTTGACCAGCAGCGTCAGCAGGATGATCGCGAAGCCCCAGTTGCCGGTCCAGCCGTGCAGGTGCGACAGCAGCCAGAACAGCGGTTCGGAGATCGGCGTCAGAATGCCGTAATCCAGCGTCAGCTCGAAGCCGGGAATGATGTCGTCGAGTCCATCCTGAAGCTTCGGCCCGAGGTACAAGGGGGTATCGAAGCTGGCCTGGGTCCCGGCCGCAATGGTCTGGGTCTGACCGACGTACTGCGCCATGAACGCCTGGCCCTGCGTCGGCTTGGCGGTATAGCTCGCGGTCTGATCCTGCGGCGGCAGAATCGCGGCGACGAAGTAGTGCTGCAGCATGGCGATCCAGCCGCCGGACTGGTTCGTTTCGTAAGCGTCTTTGCCCAGCTTGTCGAGCTTGGTCTTCTTGTAGCGATAGCCGTCGCCACCGTCTTTCTGTTCGTAAAAACCGACGCCGGTAAAGGTGCTGGCAAAGCGGGGTTCGCCACCGGCCGAGTAGTTGGTGCGGACCAGCCGCGCGTAGGGGCTGGCGACGATGTCGACGGCGCTGCTGTTGTCGAGTTCGTGAATCAGATCAATCTGGTAGCTGCCGCGTGTGAAACGGTAGATCTTGCGCGCCGAGTAGCCGCTGGAATCCGTATAGCTGAGCACGACATCGAGCTGATCCTGCCCGTCAGCCATCTGGTATTCGGTCTGCGCTGCGGTGTAATGGGTCTTGTGTGTGATCAGTTGCGTCTGGGTGCCGGCCAGGCCGCTCTGCAGCACAAAGTAGTGCCCGTCGCGGTCATCCAGCAGCGCGAACTTTTCGTCCGGATTCTTCTTTGTCACCGAGTAGTTCTTCAGCGCCAGGCGCCGCAACTCGCCGCCTTCAGTGCTGATTTCCGCGGTCACCAGATCGGTATCGACCACGATGCGGCTTTCCGTCACCGCTCCGGGGCTGGCATCCAGTGTCGGCACCGTAGTTGTAGTTTGCCCCGGCATCGCCACCGGCACATCGGCATCGGCGACTGTGGCCGTGGTTGGCGCAGATTCGGTGGATACCGCGGACTGGGCCTGCGGGCCGTAATCCTGCTCCCAAGCCTGATAGATGAAGAACAGGACGACGCCGATCAAGGCAATAAGGAAGAAGCGGCGGTTTTCCATGACGGATCGTTGACTAGGGTCGGTGGGTCGATTCGGGCACGGGATCATACCCGCCTGGATTCAACGGGTGACAGCGCAGAATGCGTCGGATCGCGAGCCAACTGCCGCGCAGCACGCCGTGCAGACGCAAAGCGTCAATCGCATAGTGCGAACAGCTGGGATAGAAACGGCAACGCGGGCCGAGCAGCGGGCTCAGCGCCAGCTGATAGATACGAATCAGGAGGACAAGGCCGCGGCTTGGTAGGCTGAGATGCGTTTCCACAGTGACTGCAGATTCGCGCGCAACTCCAGGCTGCTCGCCTGAGTCGCGCCCGCCTTCGACAGAATCACGATGTCCACAGCAGGCAGCAGCTCCGCACTGCTGCGGAACTGTTCGCGGATCTGCCGTTTGATGCGATTGCGCTGTACGGCCAGAGGAACCGTTTTCTTCGCTATCGCCAGCCCGACGCGCGGATAATCCAGCGCGTTGGCCGCATACACCGCCGTGAACCAGCGCTCGTGAATCCGCTTCCCCTTCGCAAAGGCGTTGCGGAACTCCGGAGGCTTGAGCAGGCGGGCGCGCCGCGGGAAGCGCGCCATGGGTCACTGCGCCGACCGGTTCAGGCCGAAAGCCGCTTGCGGCCCTTGGCGCGACGACGCGACAGCACCAGACGACCACCCTTGGTGGCCATGCGGGCGCGGAAACCGTGTGTACGCTTACGGCTCAGCTTCTTGGGTTGATAAGTGCGCTTGGACATGACATCCCCGAAAAGGGTCTTTAAGCAAAAAGGGCGCGGAGTTTAGCGGCTAGGCGATTTGTGTTCAAGCGGACGTATCGGTTGCCTGTGGATAAGTGTGGCGCGAAGCCGTAGACTGGCACACCGACGTGGTCGGGGGCCCGTCACTGAATCACCAAAAGAACTCCATGTATCAAAAGGAACTCTGGGCACAATCCGTGCGCTGGCTGGAAGGCGAGCTGTCGGATCGCGACATCAACACCTGGATTCGCCCGCTACACCCGACAGCATCCGAGGGCCGCCTGCTGCTGCTGGCGCCCAATCGTCTGGTGGTCGAGCGCGTGCGGGAGAATTTCCTGGCACTGATCGAACGCGCTTTGCACGCAGTCGGGGGCGACGATGCGCCGGCGGTCGATGTTGGCGTCGGCTCGGCTGAGTCTGCCTCAGCGACAGCCGTGCCCGCAGCGCTGACACCTGTCGCGGCCACCGAGGAAGCGTCCGGCGCGGTGATTACCGGCAAGCTCAATCCTGACTACACCTTCGTCAACTTTATTGAAGGGCGGTCGAATTCCCACGCGCGAGCCGCTGCCGAGCACGTCGTCGAGACACCGGGGCAGGAATACAACCCCTTGCTGATTTATGGCAGCTCCGGCCTGGGCAAGACCCATCTGATGCATGCCGTCGGCAACGCGATTCTTAACAGCAATCCGCGGGCACGCATCGCGTACATGGGCGCCGAACAGTGGATGAACCACTTCACCTCGGCGATCCGGCACGGACGTACCGAGGAATTCAAGAATCTGTATCGCTCAGTCGATGCACTGCTGATCGATGACGTGCATTTCTTTGCACACAAAGAGCGTACCCAGGAAGAGTTCTTTCATACGTTCAACGCTTTGATCGACGCGCATAAACAGATCGTGCTGACGTCGGATCGCTATCCGAAGGACGTGGATGGGATCGACGAGCGTCTGAAGTCACGCTTTGCCTGGGGCCTTTCGGTGGCGGTGGAGCCTCCAGAACTGGAAACCCGCATGGCGATCCTGATCGCCAAGGCCGAGGCCAACAGTGTCCGGCTGCCTAAGGAAGTGGCCTTGTTTGTCGCACAGCGCGTACGGTCCAACGTGCGCGAGCTTGAAGGCGCTCTGTTGCGGCTCACCGCCAGCTCACGTCTGCGCGGCGAACCATTGACGGTCGACTTCGCGCGCACCACGCTGAAGGATCTGCTGGCGGCTTACGAGCGCATGGTGACCATCGAGAACATCAAGCGCACGGTGGCCAACTACTACAACATTCGCGTTGCTGATCTGAGTTCGGCTCGTCGCACACGCTCATTGGCTCGGCCGCGTCAGATTGCGATGTCGCTGGCCAAGGAACTGACGCAACACAGCTTGCCGGAAATCGGAGACGCATTCGGCAAGGACCATACAACGGTGCTGCATGCCTGTCGCAAGGTGACGGAACTGCGCGGCGAAGACCTGAAAATTCGCGAAGATTATGAGAATCTGCAGCGTCAGCTGGGGGTCTGAACCCTGTTGGCGGATACCCGGGTAAGTCGGGGAGTATCGACACGAACAACATGTGGATAACTACTGTCATGAGCTTATCCACAGGAAAACCGGGTGTAACTGCGGTGCTGAGTTAAGCTGGGTTTTCCTAATATGTTTTTGTTTTTAAAAGATTTTTAAAAGTTATTCAGTGCCAGGGCGACAGCTTACTACTGTTACTTATTTAAACATCTATACAGATATTGGAATCTGGTGACGTCATGAAACTGCAAGTGGGGAGAAACGAGCTGTTGTCCGCGCTGTCGGCCGTGATCGGTGTGGTCGAGCGTCGGCAGACTCTGCCGGTGCTGTCCAACTTCCTGCTCGAACTCAAGGACGACGAATTGATCGTCACCGGAACCGATCTGGAAATCGAACTTGAAGCACGCGCCCGGGTCCAGAATCTGGCGCCCGGCCGAGCGACGATTCCCGCACGCAAGCTGTTCGACATTTGTCGCGGGTTGCCCGAAGGCGCCGAGATCAGCCTTGAGGTTGGTGCCGAGAAGGCTCAGCTCAAATCCGGTCGCAGTCGCTACTCGTTGGCGTGTCTGCGGGCCGAAGAGTTTCCGGCAATGGGGCGCGTGGCGGAGGGTGTCAGCCTGACGTTGCAGCAGGGACAGCTCAAGCGACTGATCGAGAAAACGCAGTTTGCGATGGCGCAGCAAGATGTCCGCTACTACCTCAATGGCATGCTGCTGGAGGTCAACAGTCAGCGCGTACGGTCGGTCGCCACGGATGGACATCGGCTGGCGCTGAGCGAAGTTGCGACGGACACGGGTTTCTCCGAAGTCAGTCAGGTCATTGTTCCGCGCAAAGCGGTCATCGAGCTGCAGCGTTTGCTCGATGCCACTGAAGAATCGGTGACGGTGAAGATCGGCGCCGGACAGATTGAAGTCGATCTCGACGTGGTGCGAATGACGTCAAAGCTTATCGATGGCCGCTTCCCGGATTACGAGCGCGTGGTTCCGGATTCCGGTGACAAGCAGGTCAATGCCGATCGCGAGATGGTCAAGCGCGCACTGGCGCGAACCGCGATTCTCTCCAATGAGAAATTCCGCGGTGTGCGGCTGAGCCTGGACGGCGACAAGCTGAGTCTGCAGACGCACAACCCGGAGCACGAGGAAGCCGAGGAAGATCTTGAAGTCGCCTATGACGGCACGCCGATGGAGATCGGTTTCAATGTGAACTATCTGCTGGACGCGTTGAGCGCGTTGGATGGAGAGCGGTTCGTGATGCTGTTGAAGAACTCGGATTCCAGCGGTTTGATTCACGGTGCCGATGACGATTCCAGCAAGTATGTCGTCATGCCGATGCGGCTGTGATGTCGGAGCTGCTGCAGCCAGTCCGTTTCTGAATATGGCGGACGTCGATGACGCTCGACGAACTCCGTAGCGACAACTTCCGGATGTTCGACAACTTGAGCCTGCAACCCCATTGCAGGCTCAATGTCGTTCTGGGGGTCAATGCGGCGGGCAAGTCCAGCCTGCTGGAATCGATCTACCTGCTGGGTCGGGGCAAGAGCTTTCGCGGCAGCTCATTGCAGGAATTGGCTGGACCTCGTGAACGTCGATGGACGGTGTTTGGTCGCCTGTCAGAGGTACGGAACGGTCCGACCAGTACGCA
Organism: Nevskiaceae bacterium; assembly: GCA_041555955.1. Classification (GTDB taxonomy): domain Bacteria; phylum Pseudomonadota; class Gammaproteobacteria; order Nevskiales; family Nevskiaceae; genus Solimonas. Next base: position 4,628 of record JBFFJL010000038.1, on the reverse strand, counting down.
TGGCCTGGGTTGGGATGCGGAGAGCGGTCTTCAGATTCGCTGCAATGGATCGACAGCGAGTGTGTTGGATCTGGTGCAGCGATTGCCGGTTCAAATTCTCGATCCCGGACTGCATCGGGTTCTTCAAGAAGGTCCGACCTATCGGCGCAGTTTTCTGGACTGGGGAGTGTTCCACGTGGAACCTTCGTTTCTTCCGACTTGGCGCCGATATCGGCGGGCTCTGCGCCAGCGCAACCACGCGTTGCGGTCGGGTCAGTCAACGCGGGAGGTTGCAGTCTGGGAGCCGGAGTTGGCGCTAAGCGGAGAAGCCTTGCAGGCATTCCGTTTGAAGCATCTGGCAGGAATTCAAAGACTCGTCAGTGAGTATCTGCGCGTACTGCTGGGTGAAGGTGAGTGGAGCTTTGATCTGTCGAGTGGCTGGCCGAAGACCCTGACGCTGGCTGACGCCCTGGCTGCGCATCGGGCTCAGGACATCCGGATGGGGATGACTCAGCAAGGCCCGCACCGAGCGGAGCTTCGAATTCGTGTTGGCAGTCATTCGGCAAAGAATCGCATCAGTCGTGGTCAGCAGAAGCTGCTGATCTCGGCGTTGGTTCTGGCGCAGTGCCATGAGATAGGCACGGTCACCGAGCGATGGCCGATCGTGTTGGTCGACGATTTCGGCGCGGAGCTGGCCGAGCAGTATCAGTGTGCGTTGATGGACGTTTTGAGCGAGTACCGCGGCCAGCTGTTTGTGACCGCGTTTGAACCAGCGAACGCATTTGATCGCGTCGCAGACAAATCCATGTTCCACGTGGAACATGGGAGTGTGTCGGTATTGAGTTGATTGAGGGCCCTTTGGCTGTTCCACGTGGAACATCGGGCGAGGGGGGATCAGTGCTAAAATTACGGACTTTTTGCAGGCTTCGAGCATGACACCAGACCAGAACGCCGCCGCATACGACGAATCCAGCATCCAGCAGCTCGAAGGGCTTGAAGCCGTACGAAAGCGGCCAGGCATGTACATCGGAGACACGTCCGATGGCACGGGTTTGCACCACATGGTCTTCGAGGTGGTCGATAACGCCATCGACGAAGCCCTGGCTGGGCATTGCGACGATATCGTCGTGACGATTCACGGCGACAACTCGATCTCGGTGACTGATAACGGCCGCGGAATTCCGGTCGGCATCAAGTTTGACGACAAGCATGAGCCCAAGCGCACAGCGGCTGAAATCGTCATGTGTGTGCTGCACGCGGGTGGTAAGTTCAATCAGAACAGCTACAAGGTGTCCGGCGGCCTGCATGGGGTCGGCGTGTCCTGCGTCAACGCTTTGTCGAAGTGGCTGAAGCTGACGATCCGTCGCGACGGCAAGAAATACATGATGGAGTTTCACCAGGGCAAGCCGGTCGATCGCCTGGTGGAAATCCAGAAAGGTGTCGAAGTTTCTCCGTTGAAGGTCGTCGGCGACACCGATGCGCGCGGAACCGAAGTGCACTTTCATGCCGACGAAGAAATTTTCGGCAACGTCGAATATCACTACGACATTCTGGCCAAGCGTCTGCGCGAACTGTCGTTCCTGAACAATGGTGTCCGCATCCGCTTGATCGATGAGCGCATCGGCAAGGAAGAAGATTTTGCCTTCGCCGGTGGCGTGCAGGGTTTCGTCGAATACATCAACCGCGCCAAGTCTGTGCTGCATCCGACGGTGTTTCATTCCACGGGCGTGGCGATGGTCAACACTGGTGGGCCGGAACTGATTCCGGTCACTGTGGAAGTGGCGATGCAGTGGAACGACAGCTATCAGGAACAGGTGCTGTGTTTCACCAACAATATTCCGCAGTCAGATGGCGGCACGCATCTGACCGGATTGCGCGCGGCGATGACGCGCATCATCAACAAGTACATCGACGAACACGAGTTTGCCAAGCGCGCAAAGGTCGACATTGCAGGCGATGACATGCGCGAAGGTCTGGCCTGCGTGCTGTCGGTGAAGATGCCCGATCCGAAATTCTCCTCGCAGACCAAGATGAAGCTGGTGTCCAGCGAAGCACGTCCGGCGGTTGAAGAAGTTGTGGCGGACAAGCTCGCGGAGTTCCTGCTGGAGCGGCCGAACGAAGCCAAGACCATCTGCAGCAAGATTGTCGAAGCGGCGGCAGCGCGCGAAGCAGCACGCCGAGCGCGCGAGATGACGCGGCGCAAGGGTGTGATGGATGGCATTGGCCTGCCAGGCAAGCTTGCGGACTGTCAGGAAAAAGATCCGGCGAAATCCGAACTGTTTCTGGTCGAGGGTGATTCGGCAGGTGGTTCGGCCAAACAGGGCCGCGATCGCCAGTTCCAGGCGATCCTGCCGCTGAAGGGCAAGATCCTCAACGTCGAACGTGCGCGTCTGGAAAAGATGCTGTCGTCGCAGGAAGTCGCGACCCTGATCACTGCGCTGGGTTGCGGTATCGGCAAGGACGATTTCAAGCCGGAAAAGCTGCGCTACCACCGCATCATCATCATGACCGACGCCGACGTCGACGGCTCGCATATTCGTACCTTGTTGCTGACCTTGTTCTATCGGCACATGTACGAGCTGGTGGAGCGCGGGCACATCTACATTGCGCAACCGCCGCTGTACAAGCTGAAAGCGGGCAAGACCGAAACTTACGTCAAGGATGACGCTGAACTCCGGAACTGGTTGATCTCTGCCGCGCTGGAACAGGCGGTCCTGACGCCCAACAATGCCGAGCCACTGGAAGCGAGCGCCTTGGCCGATCTGACGCGCGAATTCGCTGCGATCGAGGAGCTGGTCGAGCGTCTGGCTCGGCGCTACGACCTCAATGTGTTGAAGACTCTCGCCCGACTCGCGCCGCTGGGATCCGACGAGGATTCCTTGACGCAGTGGGCTGAGGCGTTCGGCAATGCCCTTAATGGCGAGGGACTGCATGGAAGTTATGCCGTCGAAGCCAGACTGGGATCCGAAGGACCGCTGCTCAAAGTCACGCGTGCTCTGCATGGAAACACGCAAGTGTTTAATTTCAGTAGTGATTTCTTCGCCGGAGTGGAATACCAGCGGATTGCGGCGCTGCGCATGCAGGTCAACGAACTGGCCGGTAGCGGCGTTCAGGTCAGCCGCGGCGAACGCAGCCAGACGGTGGATTCCTTTGATGCCGCCTACACCTGGTTGCTCAACGAAGCGCGCCGTGGACTGCACATTCAGCGCTACAAAGGTCTGGGTGAAATGAATCCGGAACAGCTGCGCGAAACCACACTGGATCCGAAAAACCGTCGTCTGGTGAAAGTCGATGTCGAAGACATTGTCGCCGCCGATCAGATCTTTACTACCTTGATGGGCGAACACGTTGAGCCGCGGCGCGAGTTCATCGAAAAGAACGCGCTGTTGGTTGGCAACCTCGACCTCTGAGCCGCTTCGGGCCGCCGCGAACTCAGGCCGCCGGCTGTTCCGTTGTATCGGCAGCCGGTAGTTTGGCCCAGGGTTCGCGCGCGGCTTCCTCGACCAGCCAGTTGCGGAAAGCGACGATGGCCGGGTTGCTCAACGCAGCTGGACGGCAGACCGCGTAGTACGAGGTTCCCATCGTCAGGCCGAGCTTGAATGGCATCACCAGGCGCCCGGCGGCGATATCGGTACCGGCCACGATCGGAATGCCCAGAATCACGCCGACGCCGTCAACCGCGGCCTCCATCGCCGGCACCACGTGGTTGAAGGTAATTCCGCGCGAAACCTTGATGTCACGAAGTCCCGCGGCGCGCAGCCAGCTGCTCCAGGTGGGTCTGCCGACATCCAGCGATGCAATGTCGCTCTGATAGTGCAGCAGCGTATGGAAGCTCAGATCTTCCGGCGTCCGCAATGGATGCTCGCCCTGCAGCAGGCGTGGACTGCACATGGGCAGGGCTGTGGGCCGGAACAGCTCGTGAACCACCATGCCGTCATAGTCACCGTCGCCCAGGCGGATCGCGATATCGGCGTCCTCGAGCAGGCCGGTTCCCGGTTCGCTGTCGAGTGCTTTGTCGACCATCGACTGATGGACCGCAATGCGCAGCTCGATTTCGGGATGCGCGGCGGTAAACCGGGGCAGCCGACCGACCAGCCATTTGGTGCCCAATGCGGGTGGAACGCTGACAACGACTTTGCCGGTACCGCGAAATTCATCGACGGCGGCGACAGCGTCAACCAGCTGAGCGAACGCAGCACTGAGCTTGGGCAGGCACGCCTGACCGGCCGGAGTCAGTTCTATGCGCCGTGGCAGACGGGTAAACAGCGGCACACCCAGATGCGTTTCCAGCATCTTGATCTGATGGCTGATTGCGGCCGAAGTGACGTGCAACTCCTGAGCGGCCTTGGCAACACTGGCATGGCGGGCTGCGGCCTCGAAGGCACGCAGGCTGTTTAGTGGGGGAAGTCTCACGCCGATAGTTTAGCTTTTCTAATCCGAACCCGGAAAATAAATCAATTGTTGCGCCGCAACATCCGGCGTATAAATATCACCGTCGGATCAAGGAACAGAGCGCAAGGCGCCTGACCAGGGTCCAAAAGGTCTCCTCCAGTCCCGCATTGCCGGGACCGCACTTTAGCCGCCCTCCCCCGGGCGGTTTTTTTATGGGTCGAAGAAAGACCAGCGTCCACGAGGCCCGAGTCAATGCG
>JBFFJL010000037.1:0-15632 GCA_041555955.1 Nevskiaceae bacterium | reverse complement strand
TACAACGCAATCTATTCCGGTTTCGCGATTCTGATCTTTCTGCTGATCTGGCTGCATGTCGGCTGGCTGATCCTGCTGATCGGCTGCCAGCTGGCTTTTTACGTCCAGCATCCCGAGCACCTCAAACCACAGCGCACCCCCGCCTTGCTGTCGCCACGGGAAACCGAGTTCCTCGCACTGACGATCATGAGCCTGGTGGGTACGCGCTTCATCCGCGGAGAACCAGGGCTGACCCAGGAACAGCTCAGCCTGAAACTGGACGCGGAGCCCGAACACGTTTCGCGCGTGGTCGACATTTTGCTGTATCACGGTCTGCTGGCCGAAGCCGGCCATGACCGCACCCAGCTGATTCCCGGCATCGATCTCGATTCAATTGAATTGTCACGCCTGTGGCGCCTGGTTCGCGCCGGCCTGGGCGCGCGCCCGGGCGCGCGACTCCCGGTTGCAAATCAGGTCAGCGAGTTATTGGATCAGAGCGAGCTGGCATTCGAAGCGAAAACCGGTTCAATGAGCTTGCGCCGCTGGCTGACCCAGGCACAGACCAAGCCCTGATCTGCACGGCATAAGGCCCGGCACGCCTATAATCGCCGCATTCCCAAGTCCAATCGCGCATCCGGGCACATCACCGGACGCGATCATTGCAATCGGAGGAGAGTCCGAATGGAACGAGTCTGGCTGGCCGAATATCCGGCCGCGGTCCCGCATGACATCAATCCCGGCGCCTATGCATCGGTCGCCGAAGTGCTTGAGCGCACCTGCGCCGAACATCGCGGGCAGGCAGCCTACGAATGCATGGGCGTGACGCTGAGCTATGACGATCTGGATCGCCTGAGTCAGGATTTCGCGTCCTACCTTCAAAACGTGCTCGGCTTTCACAAGGGCGACCGCGTCGCGCTGATGATGCCGAATCTGCTGCAGTATCCGGTTGCACTGTTCGGCGTGCTGCGCGCTGGCATGACGGTGGTCAACGTCAATCCGCTATATACGCCCCGTGAGCTCGAGCATCAGCTGAAGGACAGCGGCGCGCGCGCGATCGTGATCGTCGAGAATTTCTGTCACACGCTGCAGCAGGTCATCCGCAAGACTCCGATCGAAAAGGTCATCACGACGCAGGTCGCCGATCTGGCGTCCTTTCCCAAGAGTCTGCTGATCAATGCAGCAGCCAAGTACGTCAAGAAGCTGGTCCCGAAGTGGGACATCCCGGGCGCGGTCCCGCTGCGCACGGCACTGGCACGCGGCAAGGCACAGCCTTATATGCGGATCGAGTTGTGCCACCAGGATCTCGCATTTCTGCAGTACACCGGCGGCACCACCGGACTGTCGAAGGGCGCAATGCTGTCGCACGGCAACGTCGTTGCCAATCTGGAGCAGATATACGCCTGGATGAATCCATTCATGCAGCGCGAAAATGCGATCGCGATTACCGCGCTGCCGCTGTATCACATCTTTGCGCTGGTGGTGAATTGCCTGCTGTTCGTGAAGCTGGGCGCCAAAAACGTGCTGATCACCAACCCGCGCGACATGCCAGGCTTCGTCGCCGAACTCAAGCGCCACCGCTTCACCGCCATCACCGGCGTCAACACCCTGTTCAACGGCTTGCTGCATACCCCCGGCTTCGACACGGTCAATTTCTCCACGCTGCAGCTGTCGATCGGCGGCGGCACTGCGGTGCAACGCGCAGTCGCCGAAAAGTGGCAGCAGGTCACCGGGGTGGCGCTCAGTGAAGGCTACGGCTTGACCGAATGCTCTCCAGTAGTCAGCTTCACTCCCCTCGACAAGCCGGAATGGAATGGCAGTATCGGCGTTCCCGTGCCGTCGACGCTGGTCAGCCTGCGCGACGATAACAATCAGGAAGTCCCGCCGGGCACTCCCGGCGAGCTGTGCGTGAAGGGCCCGCAAGTGATGCAGGGCTACTGGCAGAAACCCAACGATGGCAGCACGTTCAGCGTCGACCACTGGCTGAAGACCGGCGATATCGCGGTCATGGACGCCAAAGGCTACTTCACGATCGTCGATCGCAAGAAAGACATGATTCTGGTTTCAGGATTCAACGTCTTTCCCAACGAGATCGAAGGCGTCGTCGCGATGCATCCGGGCGTGCTCGAATGTGCCTGCGTCGGCGTACCGGACAGCAAGTCCGGCGAGGCCGCCAAGGTGTTCGTGGTCAAGAAGGATCCACAGCTGACGGCCGAAACGCTAATGGCATATTGCCGCGAGAATCTGACCGGCTACAAAGTACCGCGACACATTGTTTTCATCGATCAGCTCCCCAAGAGCAACGTCGGCAAAATCCTGCGCAAGGAACTGCGCGACGATGCTGTCGCGCATGCCTGAGCCTGAGCAGGTCGCGCATCGTGCGTGGCTGACGCGTGCGATTGATCTGGGTCGCGGCAATCTGAACAGCGGCGACGGCGGCCCGTTCGGCGCCGTGATCGTGCTGGACGGGAAAATCATTGGCGAAGGGCGCAACCAGGTTCTGCGCACGCATGATCCGACCGCGCACGCGGAAGTCGTTGCACTTCGGCAGGCCTGCACCCACCTGGGTCAGCACCAGCTACCTCAGGCGGTCCTGTACAGTTCCTGCGAACCCTGCCCGATGTGCTTGTCAGCCGCCTACTGGGCACGCATCCCGCGCGTGTACTTCGCCGCGACGCGCGATGACGCGGCGGCCGCGGGCTTCATCGACGCCGAGTTGTATGCGCTGTTCGAACATCGCGAACGCGCAACGATGGCGATCGAGCAGATTGAGCTGCCCGATGCACGCGCCGCACTGAGCGCCTGGATCGACAGCCCATTGCGGCAGGTCTACTGAACACGCCGCCAGGTATCCTGCCGCCACACGCACGCCGCGGCCAAGCAGCGCACAGAAAACTCAGGTCGCGTCAGGCAGCGTGATGTTCATTTCCAGCACTTCGAGGCCGTCCTCGCGCTGGACCTGAACGTTCACCGCGCTGTCCGGAACCTGGACGTACTTGCGCACCACCAAGAGCAGCTCTTCGCGCAGCTTCGGCAGATACACCGGACCATTGGCACGACCTTCGCGCTGGTGCGCAACGACGACCTTGAGCCGGTCCTTGGCAATCGACGCGGTCTGCTTGGTGGGCGGCGCGCGGAATAATTTGAGCCAGTCCATCGCGCCCTCCTCAGGTCCCGAAGAGGCGGCCGAAGAGCCCCTTCTTTTCAGCGGTCAGGAACCGATGCGGCCGGTCTTCGCCGAGAAAGCGCGAAACCAGATCGTCATATGCGGCAGCGGCATCCGTTTCCTTCGCGGTAATCACCGGCGCGCCGGCATTGGACGAGGTCAGCACGGCCTGCGACTCCGGGATGACGCCCAGCAGCGGAATCGCAAGGATATCCCTGACGTCGTCAACCGACAGCATTTCGCCCTTTTCGACCCGCACCGGGTTGTAACGCGTCAGCACCAGATGTTCCTTGACCCGCCCCTCGCCCGCTTCGGCCTTGCGCGTCTTGCTCGACAGCAGCCCCAACACGCGATCGGAATCGCGCACCGACGATACTTCAGGGTTGGTCACGACCAGTGCTTCATCGGCGAAATACATCGCCAGATGCGCGCCCTTCTCGATACCGGCCGGCGAGTCGCAGACGATGTAATCGAACTCCTTGCCCATCTCACCGAGCACACGCTCGACCCCTTCAGCGGTCAGCGCGTCCTTGTCACGCGTCTGGCTGGCGGCGAGGATGAACAGATTGTCGAGCTGCTTGTCCTTGATCAGCGCCTGACGCAAGGTCGCCTCGCCATTGAGGACATTGACGAAGTCGAACACGACGCGGCGTTCGCACCCCATGATCAAATCGAGATTGCGCAGGCCGACGTCAAAATCGATCACGGCGGTTTTGAGGCCGCGCATCGCCAACCCGGTTGCAAACGAGGCGCTGGTGGTGGTCTTGCCGACCCCACCCTTGCCTGAAGTGACTACCACAATCTTTGCCAAGGTCCTGCCCCCTCAACGGCTCGCTCCACATGGGAGCACAAAATGCGTCATTGCTGCGGGCTTGAACCCGGCAGCCGCTCGATTCTCAGTTTGCCATCGACCAGCATGACCTGCGCGGCCTTGCCCCGCAGCTCGCCCTGCATCTGCTCGGCCACGGCATAGACGCCGGCGACCGCGACCAGATCCGCTTCCAGGCGACTGCAAAACACTCGCGCGCTGGTATCGCCGCGCGCTCCGGCGATCGCCCGGCCGCGCAGATGGCCATAGACATGAACGCTGCCATCTGCGATGACTTCGGCGCCTGCACCCACCATGCTCAGGACAATCAGATCGCCGTCAGTGGCATAGATCTGCTGACCTGAACGCACCGGCTCGGTCACAATTCGAGTCGGCCGACGTACAGCGACTGCCGGCTCCGGCGCCGCCGGTTCTGCCGGCTCGGCCACCGCGGCAGCACCGCGCTTGCCGCGACCACCGGCATCTGCAGGCACCACCGCCAGACCCCAGCTTTTCGCCGCTTCCGCCAAGGGCCCGTCGGCGACACCGATCGGCTGCATACCGACCTCGCGCATCGCAGCGAGAATGCCGCCGAGCTCACACGGGTAATCGGACTCCAGCACCACGGGCATGCCGCGGACAGCCTGCGGCATCTGGCGCGCAAAATCCTGGAGCTGGGCACCGATTGCGGCGACGTCGGGGTCGAGGATGCGTGCACGTGTCAGTGACAGCATGCGACCCTTGAATTCAAGCGCTTTTTTCGGCGTCATATCGGTGTTTTGTGGATGCGCGATTGTACATCGTTTTGACTGGTTGCTCGCGGCCGGCGCGTCATTCAGGCCACTTTGGTGTTAGCGTGGCACCAGCTTATCGCGCATGGCGCGTGTTTTGCTTCGAGCTGTTTTACAAGACCACCGCGATCGGGAAACAAGGCCCGCAAACATGGCCATTGACTGGCATCAGTATCGCTGCAAAGGGTATTTCGACGAATTGTTCGAAGCTCCCGGAACCGCCCGCCCGGCGGCGCGGACCCTCGTCGAGCATCTGGCACAGATGTCGGCCCCCGAACTGTCCGAGCGCCGCATCGCCGCGGAACTGGCAATCAAGATCATGGGCGTCACCTTTACGGTCTACTCCGAAGGCCGCAACGTCGATCGGTCGTGGCCGTTCGACATCATTCCGCGCACGATCGCCCGCTCTGAATGGGAGCGCACCGAACGCGGATTGCAGCAGCGCGCGACGGCCCTGAATCATTTCATCCAGGACATCTACGGCCCGCAGAAGATCGTCAAAGACAAAATCTTTCCGGGGAGCCTGCTGAAGGAGTCGGCCAACTTCCGCAAGCAATGCATCGGCATGAAGCCTCGAAACGGCGTCTGGGCGCACATTTGCGGCAGCGACCTGGTGCGTGACGGCGACGGCACCCTGTACGTACTGGAAGACAATCTGCGCGTACCGTCCGGCGTCAGCTACATGATCGAAAACCGCCTGGTAACCAAGCGCGTATTCCCCGAGCTGTTCCAGAACAGCACGATCCTGCCAGTCGACGACTACCCGGCGCAGCTGTACGACATGCTGGCGGCAATGTCGCCGCGCCCGGGCAACCGCCCGACCATCGTGCTGCTGACCCCGGGAATCTACAACTCAGCGTACTTCGAGCACTCCTGGCTGGCGCAGCAGATGGGCATCGAGCTGGTGCAGGGCTCAGACCTGTTCGTCGGCGACGACGATACCGTCTACATGCGCACGATCTATGGCCCGAAGCGGGTCGACGTGATCTACCGCCGTATCGACGATCTTTTCCTTGACCCCGAGGTGTTCCACAAGGATTCGATCCTTGGCGTCAAAGGTCTGATGCGCGCATGGCTGAAGAACAAGGTGGCGCTGGTCAACGCGCCGGGCGCCGGCGTTGCCGACGACAAGGTGGTCTACGCCTTCGTCCCGGAGATGATCCGCTACTACCTTGGCGAAGACGCGATTCTGCCCAACGTGCCCAGTTATCTGTGCATGCGCAAACGCGACCGCGATCATGTGCTGGCCAATCTCGACAAGCTGGTGGTCAAACCCGCCAACGAATCGGGCGGCTACGGCATGATGATCGGCCCTCGGGCAAGCAAGAAAGAACGCGAGAAATTTGCCGATCTGATCCAGGCCAACCCACGCAATTACATGGCACAGCCCACACTCTCGCTGTCGACCGCCCCCACCCTGACTGAAGAAGGCATCGAGCCCCGGCATCTGGATCTGCGCCCCTTCATCCTGTCACGCGGAGACTCGGTCTATGTCACCACCGGCGGCCTGACCCGGGTCGCGATGACCAAGGGCTCACTGGTAGTCAACAGCTCGCAGGGTGGTGGCGCCAAGGACACCTGGATCGTCGATCTCGACGGCGAACCGGACGTATTGACCGTCAACACCCCGTCGCAATCGCAAAGTCAGAGCGCGAGCGCCGTGGCCAAGACACCGCGCAGCGCGCGCAAGCGGAGGGCCGCCTGATGCTGTCCCGCGTTGCCGAAGATCTGTACTGGTTCGGTCGCTACATTCAACGCGCCGAAAACACCGCCCGCCTGATCGCGGTGCATTCCGACCTGCTGCTGGATCTGCCCCGAAATGTGGACTTCAGCTGGTCCGTTCTGGTGCAAATTCTGGGGGTCGATGCCCAGTTCGAGGCCCGGTACGGCGACGACTATAGTGAAGCCAATGTCGTGCGCTTCCTGATCATTGACCCTGAAAACCCCAGCTCGATCGCCAATTCGTTGCATGCCGCACGCGAGATCCTGCGCACCGTTCGCGAAGCGATGCCGCGGGACATCTGGGAGCATCTCAATGACTTGCATCTGCTGGTTCAGGATCGTGGCGATAAATACCTGGGACGCAGCAAGCGTCTGGAGCTGCTCGGCAAGGTCGAGGACATGTCGCTGTTCATTTATGGCGTGTTGACCGCCGGCATGAGCCACGACGTCGGCTTTCAGTTCATGCGCATTGGCACCAATCTGGAGCAAGCGGACATGACCACGCGCATCGTTGATGTGCGCACCTCTGGCCTGATCCGACCCACCACGGCCGATGAGCAGCTGCGCCCGTTCCAGAACATCCAGTGGATGAGCGTGCTCAATTCTCTGGCGGCGTACCAGATGTACCGCCGTCATGAGCGCGCACGTGTCCGCGGCGCGGCGGTCCTGCGCTATCTGTCACAGGACCGTGAGTTTCCGCGTTCGGTCATGTTCTGCCTGAACATGATTGCCAGCACTTTGCCGGCACTCCCGCCGAACCGCTCACTGGAGCGCATCCTGCAGCGCACTCGCGCACTGGTGGGCGACGCCAATCTGGAGAAGCTGGCCGAGTCCGGCCTGCACGAGTGGATCGACGAAATTCAGATCGGTCTGGCCAAGCTCAACGACGCGATCAGCGCCAGCTATTTCAAGGCCTAGGGCCAGCTAACAGCGCCGCGTCGACACGCTGCCGGCGCGGCGGGCGGGCCCGATCAGATGGATGGGTCGTCCAGAAGGCTTTGCTGAGCTTCAGGCAATTCCCACTCAAATCGCGGCAGATTGCGGAAGGCACTGACCAGCTGCTGTCCCCAGGCTTCGCGCAGCTGCGCCAACATCGGCGTATCCAGATCCAGGCGCAAGGTATGCGTGATACGCAACGCATCGCGCGGCAGAATCGCGACATCAATCGGCGGACCGACCGAAATATTCGACTTCATCGTCGAATCCAGCGACACCAGCGCGCAGCGGGCCGCATCCTCCAGCGAAACCGGCGGCCGGATCACACGATCCAGAATCGGTTTGCCGTACTTGCTTTCACCAATCTGCAGATACGGCGTCTCCGGTGATGTCGAGATGCAGTTGCCTTCCGGATAGATCAGGTACAGACAGGGTTCTTCGCCCTGAATCTGGCCACCCAGAATCAGCGTTGTGCGCAAATCGAGCGTACTGCCCACCTGCATCTGCGCCACAGTTTCCCGCTGCGCCTTGACCGACAGCGAACCGAGATATTCCGCCGCATCAAACATATGCCGAACCTTGCGCAGGTTGGTCAGGGCGTTGGGATCTTCAAGATCGCGGCGCAGATGGGCGATCACCGTCTGCGTCGTCGCCAGATTGCCGGCCGACAGCACGACGAATACGCGCTCTCCCGGAAATTCAAACACGTGCAGCTTGTTGTAGGTACGCACATCATCGACCCCCGCACTGGTGCGAGTATCGGCGGCAAATACCAGACCTTCGTTGACCTTGATAGCGACGCAGTAAGTCATGCGATGGTTGCTCGTACGGACGGCGTAAGACACGCCTGCCGACGCTGTCGGCGGGAAATGCGGCCGCGTAGTTTAGGGGCGCTTGGTCGCAACGTCACGATCCAAACGTAGGCATCGGACCAAGCACAAGCTGTACCGCAGCCGCCCTCGGGGCAAGCCGGCAGCGGACCAGGCCATCGGATCAGCCGACCAACGACCCATCCTGTCGTCACAACGGTCGCCGCAAGTCCAGAGTGCATGGAAAGTCGGGATTGCCGCGCTCAGGCCGCACCGGCATCGGCCCCGGCGTGTGCCCGGTCGGCTCGAAACGCGTCAGGCGCCGCGCTTCTGCCTCAAAGGCATTGACCGGGAAGGTGTCGTAATTCCGCCCAGCGGGATGCGCCACGTGATAGGTACAGCCCGCCAGCGCGCGCCCATTCCAGGTGTCGTAAATATCCAGCACCAGCGGCGAATGCACGCCAATGGTCGGGTGCAGGCATGAATGCGGCTGCCAAGCGCGGAAGCGGATGCCGGCCACATATTCACCCTGAACCCCGGTTGCACGCAGCGGCAACAGTCTGCCGTTGCAGGTGACGTGGTGGCGATCCGGCGTCAGGCCGCTGACCTTGACCTGCAGCCGCTCGACCGATGAGTCAACGTAACGTGTCGTGCCGCCACCACCGGCCTCTTCGCCGAGGACGATCCAGGGTTCCAACGCATGACGCAATTCCAACTCCATGCCCTCGTGGCGCAGCACGCCGTGACACGGGAACCGGAATTCGAAATGCGGCGCAAACCACTCGGGCCGGAACGCGAAACCGGCCTGCTGCAGGTCGGAAATGACCTCGTTCAGATCCCGCCAGTTGTCATTGGGCAGCATCCAGCGATCGTGCAGCTGGGTACCCCAGCGCACCAGCGGCCGCGTGTACGGTGCACGCCAGAACCATGCGATCAGTGCGCGCACCAGCAACTGCTGCACCAGACTCATACGCGCGTGCGGCGGCATCTCGAAACCGCGCAGCTCAACCAGGCCGAGACGGCCGGTCGGCGAGTCCGGCGAATACAGCTTGTCGATGCAGAACTCGGCACGATGCGTGTTGCCAGTCAGGTCGGTCAGCAAGTTGCGCAGCACACGATCGACGATCCATGGCGGCATCGACTGGCCCATCGTCGGCAGCTGAGCCAACGCCAGTTCAAGTTCGTAGATCTGGCTGTCGCGCGCCTCGTCAACGCGCGGATGCTGGGAGGTGGGCCCGATGAACAGGCCCGAGAACAGGTAGGACAGACTCGGGTGGTTCTGCCAATAGCGCAGTAGGCTGCCCAGCACGTCCGGACGCCGCAGGAATGGTGAATCTTCCGGGGTCGCGCCGCCCAGCACCACATGGTTGCCGCCCCCGGTGCCCACCGAACGCCCGTCGACCAGGAACTTCTCGGTCGTCAGACGGCTCTGCCGCGCAATCTCGTAGACGGCCAGCGTGTTGTCACGCAGTTCATCCCACGAGCGCGACGGCTGCACATTGACCTCGATGACGCCGGGGTCCGGCGTAATCTTCAGCACTTCCAGCCGCGGATCCGACGGCGGCGAATAACCCTCGATCCGTACCGGCAAGCCGGTTTCTGCCGCAACATCCTCGACCGCCGCAACCAGGTCTAGAAAGTCTTCGGTGCGCGCGACTGGCGGCATGAATACGTTGATCCAGCCTTCGCGCGGCTCGATCGTCAGCGCCGTGCGTACGTTCGGTCCATTCAGATAGGCCCCGCGCTCGCGCGGCTGTGGCTGACCCGACGCAGGCTGCTTGGCCTGCAAGGCTTCGCCCTTGCCACTCCGGATCTGCAGATACGGCTGGCGCCGTGGGTCCGGCTCGGGCAAATGCGCCGGCACTGCCGACGGATCGGTGGGGTACGCCACCGGCACCGCGTCGGGCGGCACGCTCGGCAGTGCTTCCATCGGCAAGCGCAGACCGATCGGCGAATCCCCCGGCAGCAGGAACAGTCGACCGGTTCGCAGCAGCCAGCGCTCGCTCATCCAGCGCGCCTGTGACTGCCAGCGTTGAATCGGCAAGACATATCCGCGCGGCGTGCCCAGGCCGCGCTCGAACACCTGCAACAGCCGCGCACGCTCTTCGGCGTCGGCCAGACGGCTGTCGCTGGGGTCCAGATTGATCGGCAGCTTGCGCTCACGCACCAGGTAGTGGAGCGTGTCTTCGTAGGCTTCGCAGACATTGCGCGGGTCCACATCCAGCCGTGTCACCAGACCCCGCATGAACTTGTCGGCATGCAGCAACCCAACCGGCTTTTTCGGGTCCGGCATCACCAGCGGCGTCCGCCACAACGGTTGTTCGTCGCGGCGCCAGTACAGGGAATAGACCCAGCGTGGGAGCGATTCTCCGGGATACCATTTGCCCTGTCCGTAGGTCAGCAGACCATTCGGCGCATAGTGGTCACGCAAACGCACCAACAGATCCAATGCACGCTGTAGTTTGTCCGGACCAACCGCCGCGGTGTTCCATTCGGCACCCTGCATGTCGTCGGCGGAAATGAAGGTCGGCTCACCGCCCATGGTCAGGCGCACGTCGTCAGCCTGCAGTCGCTCATCGACCTGCAGACCCAGGGTGTCGATGGCCTCCCACTGCGCATCGTCGTAAGGCTTGGTCACCCGCGGGGATTCGACGATGCGCTGCACCGACATCTGATGCCCGAACGTGACTTCGCTGGTCTCGACTGCGCCGCTGATCGGCGCCGCCGATGTCGGCTCCGGCGTGGCGCTCAACGGAATATGACCTTCTCCGGCGAACATGCCCGAAGTCGGGTCCAGGCCGATCCAGCCGGCGCCGGGCACATAGACCTCGGTCCAGGCATGCAGATCGGTGAAGTCGGCTTCAGCACCGGTCGGGCCGTCCAACGATTTGACGTCCGGCTTGAGCTGGATCAGATAGCCGGACACGAAGCGAGCCGCCAGCCCCAGATTGCGCAGCACCTGCACCAGCAACCAGGCGGAATCGCGACAGGAACCGCTGGCATTGCTCAGCGTCTCCTCGGGCGTCTGCACGCCGGGCTCCATCCGGATCAGGTAGGCGATCTGCTGCTGTAACTTCAGATTCAGCTCAACCAGGAAGTCGACCGTATTGTCGGCACGCCCCGGCAACGTCGCCATCAATGCCTTCAGCGCCGGCCCCATCGGCAACGGCCGCAGATACGGACCCAGATCCTCGCGCAAACCTTCCGGATAATCGAACGGAAACTGGGTCGCCTCCGTCTCGACAAAAAAGTCGAACGGGTTGATCACGGCGAGATCGGCCACCAGGTCCACCGTCACGGTGAATTCGGTGACCTTTTCCGGAAACACCACCCGCGCCTGCCAGTTGCCGAACGGGTCCTGCTGCCAGTTGATGAAGTGCGGGTCCGGCGAGATATGCAGTGCGTAACTCAGCACCCGCGTGCGCGTGTGCGGTGCCGGCCGCAGCCGGATCAGCTGCGGCGACATCGATACGCGCCGGTCGTACCGGTAGGAGGTCTCGTGATGCAGTGCGACGTGGATCGACATGGGGAGCAATAACCGGCGTGGTGGTGCGTCTTCTGGCAAAAGGCTTGCCATCCGCTCGCGAACGCCACTCTATACTGCATTCCCGACATTACGACACCGTATGGAAACCATCGTCATGCCCATCGCATCCGAGCTCGCCAGTCGCCCGGATTTCGTCCGCATTCGCGGTCTGCGCTATCACGTGCGCCGCTGGGGTGATCCACAGCGACCGATGCTGTTCCTTGGGCACGGCTGGCTCGACGTCTCCGCCACGTTTCATGAACTGGTGCAGCCACTGCTCGACCGATGCCAGGTCCTGGCGCCGGACTGGCGCGGATTCGGTCACACGCAATGGCCGCAGGACGGTTACTGGTTCCAGGACTACGTCGCCGATCTGGACGCACTGGTGCAGCACTACAGCCCGCGGCAGCCCGTCTGGCTGGTCGGCCACAGCATGGGCGCGCAGATCATGAGTCTGTACGCCGGACTGCGCCCCCAACAGGTCAGCCGACTGGTGTGCCTGGATGGTCTGTTTCTGCCGGACATGCCGACCGAACAGGCGCCGCGACGCTTCAGCCGCTGGCTGGACCAGCAGCAGGGCAAGGCCCGCGCCAAGACCTATCCGTCATTTGAATTTCTGGCCGAGCGCATCCGGATCCAGCATCCGCGCCTGAGTCCGGAGCGGGCCCACTTCATCGCCCGCTGCTGGAGCGCGCAGGATGGCAAAGGCCGCATCCGCCTGCTGGCGGACCCGCGGCACCGGCTCGACATGCCAACCTTGTATAAATCCGCCGAGTCGATGGCGATCTGGCGGCAGATCACGGCGCCCACCTTGTTTCTCGATGCCGCAGCGTCCGCGTTCGCCGAGGCGATCAGCGCCGACGAGCGCAGTGTGCGCCGCAACTGCTTTGCGCAGCGCGAGGAAGCCGTCATCGCTGATGCCGGGCACATGCTCCATTTTGATGCACCAGCCACCACGGGGCGGGCAATCCGCACGTTTCTGGCCAAAGACGCGCCATGAACGCTCCCGAACATCTGTCATCTGCTGCAACGCCAGCGGCGGTGACCGCCGAATTCCTGTCCCGCAGCCAGGCCTGGAGCTCGAACACCGGCGGCGGACCGACTCTGCGCGGACGCCGCTTCGATCGCAGCGGACCAACGCTGCATTTCATTCACGGCAATGGCTTTTGCGCCGGCGTGTATTGGCCGTTTCTGCGTCAGCTGGCCGCGCGCTACGGACTGTTCTGTCATGACATCGAGGGACACGGCGCCAGTGACGCCCCCGCGCAGTTCTCTGGCGTGCGCAACGTTGTCCGTCGGATTGAGCCGATCATTCGTGAGCAGAAGCTGGACCGCGCGGCACCGCTGATCGGCATCGGACACAGCTTTGGCGCAGCGCTGACCCTGCGCGCCGCGGCGGCCAACCCGGGACTGTTTCGCGTCCTGGTGCTGCTCGACCCCATCGTCATGCCGCCGGCGACCTGGCTCGGAATCAAGCTTCTGAGCGCTGTCGGACGCAATCCGATGTCGCGCGCCGCTCTGCGCCGGCGCACCCGCTGGGCCTCGGTCGAGGAGGTACGCCAACGCCTGCACGGTCGCGGCATCTATGCGGGCTGGCACGACGACGCCCTGAACTGCTTCGCCGCCCACGCCACCCGCGAACACGACGGCGCCCGCGAGCTGTGCTGCCCCCCGCGGATCGAAGCAAAGATTTTCGAATCCCCGGTCTATCCATGGCCGGCATTTGCGCGGATCGATTGTCCGGTCCTTCTGGTCTACGGCCGCAGCAGCTACGACTTCGTTCCCGTTTCCGCACGGCGCGCGCAACGCATCAACCCGGCCGTTGAGGTTGTCGATGTCGATGGCGGCCACTGTTTCATGCAGGAACACCCCGATACCGCCGCGAATCTGGTTCTGGACTGGCTTGGCGCGCAGGATCTCAGCCCCGGTGCCTCGCGGCGCTGAACCGCCGATCCGTCCGCCGCCGTCAACGGCCGGCGCGACCCTTTGCGCTGCCGATGCATCTGAATGGTCGATGAGCTCCGCTTTCGACAGCCCGATTGACGACCAGACGCTCGCCTTGGCGCGTGCCGGTGACGGCCGCGGCCAGGACGCGATCTATCGCTGCTTCTCACGCGCGGTGTTCACCCTGGCGCGGCGCATGACGCATTGCCCGGACGCCGCAGCCGACATCATGCAGAACACATTCCTGCGCGCATTCCGCTGTCTGCCCCAATATCGTGGCGACGCGCCCTTTGGACGGTGGCTGCGTTCGATCGCGGCCACCGAGTCACTGATGCATCTGCGCGCGGGTCGCAGGACACTGTCACTGTTTGAGACCGATGACCTGGGCGCCAGCGACGAACCCGCGATTGAGGACCTGTGCCAACTCGATCTCGAGAAAGCACTCTCGCTGATGTCACCGGTCCCGCGGTCAGTGCTCTGGCTCTACCACGTCGAAGGCTATACCCACATCGAGATTGCACAGATGTGCGGCAGAACGCCCAGCTTTTCGAAATCCCAGCTTTCGCGCGCGCATCAACGCCTGCGCGAGCTGCTGCAGAACGATGTTCGCCAGGCTGCGGTGGCGACGGCACCGGAGGTGTCATGACTGAATTGAGCGAACGGCTGCGCGCGCTGCCGGAATTTGATCCGCCCGACGACGGCTGGGCGCGACTGGAGCGCGCACTGCGCCCGGGAGTTCAACCTCGGAGCCGGCGACGCTGGCGCAGCTGGAGCGGCGGCGCCGCTCTTGCCGCGTCGCTGCTGCTGGCCGTCGGTGTCTGGCGCCAGGCGCCGCCGCAACCTGATACCAGCGACGCGAACCGCGATGTGCGCGCACTGATCACCGAATCGCGCACGCTGGAGCAACGCCTGGACCAGCTGCGACCCCAGGTTGTGGTCTGGGATGCCACGCTGGCGGCGGGGTCGGACCGCCTCGAACAAGACCTCGCACTGGTCGACCTTCAGCTCAATTATGCCTCGACCAGCGATACCCGCCAGCAGCTGTGGCGCAACCGCGTCGCGCTGATGTCTCGCCTGGTGCAGCTGCACGAACGCGCGGAACTGCAGCCGACACCGGCTGAAGGAACACCTACGGAGTGGACGTTATGACCGTGACCCTGCTGCGCCAACTGGCGCTGACTCTGCTGCTCGCCTCCGGCCTCGGTGCGCCGCTGGCCTGGGCCGGGCAAGACCCCGACAGTGCCGCAGCCCAGGCCGAACTGAAGCGCGCAAGCGCCGAGCTCAAGCGCGCCCAGGCAGAACTGCAACGTGCTGCCGAGGAAATGAGCCGCGCGGTGCGCGAGGCCCACGCCGACAGCCCGAGCGCCCATGCCTTCGAGTTCATCAGCAATCCAGATCGCGCCATGCTGGGCGTGATGATCGACGACGAAGCTCCCGAGCCAAGCCGCGGCATTCCCGTCATTGGTGTCACCCCGGGTGGCGGCGCGGACAAGGCCGGCCTGAGATCGGGCGATCTGCTGATCAGCGCCAACGGCCAATCGCTGGCATCAAGCCGCGACAAAACCCGTCCCGCGCGCAAGTTGTTCGACATCATGAGCACTTTGAAGCCGGGGGATACCGTCGCAGTCGACTATGAGCGTGACGGGCAGCGGCAAAAAGCGGACGTGGTTGCGACCCGACCTGCCTTGGCGTACGCGCCGCGAACGCCTGCAGCCAGCTGGCACTGCGAGAAGGACTGCGACTTCCTGATCGCCCCGGAAGCACCGATGCCGCCGCTGGCGCCCATGCCCCCGCGCCCGAAACTCAGTGTCCTCGGCGAACTGCAGCTGGCACGGCTGAGCAAGGAGCTGCAGCCGTATTTCAAGACCGATGCCGGTGTTCTGGTCGTCAGTGCGCCCCACGACGGCAAACTGGGACTCAAGGATGGCGACGTCATCCGCAACATCAATGATCG
>JBFFJL010000036.1:0-15818 GCA_041555955.1 Nevskiaceae bacterium | reverse complement strand
TGGTCGATGGTGGCAGCGCCAGCGACGACGTCACCGCCGACCGGGTTGGCCATCACCAGCCCCGGCATCAGCGCGGTGGACAGCCACCAGGGCAGACGCTGGCGCAGTACGGCGACGACAGGTTTCAGCGGGCCAGGGGTCTGGCGGGTTGCGACAGAGTGTCGGTGCATCATGGATCAGATCCTCCAGCCGGCACGACGTTGGGGCGCATGGTCGAGCATTGACTAGAATCCCATGGTCAATGAACCAAAAATGCGGCCGTCGTCACGGTTGTCGCTGACTTGACGGTTCTGTAACGGGTACGCTGCGTCCAGTCGCAGCGTCACGTCATACGGAAACAGCGTATCGGCACCGATGCCGACGCTGCTGATATCGTCGCTGTCCGACGTGCCGGGCGGCGCCTCAATGCGCTCGACATAGCCGGCGTCGGCGAACAGGCGACTGCGCACACGCACACGGCCGAGACCGAACTCCTTCTGCAGCGCCAGCGTGCCCTGATAGCCGCGATCGCCGCGGATCTCCGCGGACGGATAGCCGCGTACGCTGCTGGGCCCACCCACCGAGAACTGTGAAGTGTCGGGTAGCGGATCGTTCGAGTAGACGCCGTTGACCCGCACATACAGATCGAGTTTGGCGGCCGGCCACAGCGGTTGCAGGTGTTGCAGATCCATCTCTGCGCGCAGCGGCTGGGCATCGCCGTCGGCTTGCGAGCCGTTGCTGCCATTGCTGCTCAGGCCCAGACCGAACTGGCTCAGCGCGAAATTCGAATAGACGTGACGGTAGTTGGCCGTGACTTCCGCCAGCGTGATGCGGGTTTCCTCGAAGGTCAGGCCCGAAAGATCGACGTTCGCGCGGGTATCGGACAGACCGATGCCGGTGCTGAAGCGATCGCGCCGGGTCAGCACCCACGGCGTCGTCACCGCCAGATGCGCTGTCTTGTTGCGTCCATTGACGCCATTGAACGGTCCGTCCAGTTCGAAATCGGCGTAACCGTAGGACGCGCTCAGGCGCGTGCCGTCATGTCCCAGCGGCAGACTGTATTCGAGGCTGCCATAACGCAGCAGTTGCTGGCTGGAAGTCATCACCAGCACACTCAGGCGGTCGCCAATGGTCAGTGGATTGTTGAACGCAACGTTGCTGCCGAAGCGGTAGGTGCCGATATTCTCGCGACCATAGTTGTCGACAAAAACCGAGCCTTCGAACGGATCTTCCTCGGCCTGGATGACCAGATCGCTGGTGCCGAAATCATTGCCGGGCTTGAGCACGGCGCGCGCTTCCAGGCCCGGAAGTTCGTTCAGGCGCAGCAAGTCGGATTCGAGGCTGCCGGAGCGGTAG
Source organism: Nevskiaceae bacterium (assembly GCA_041555955.1). Classification (GTDB taxonomy): domain Bacteria; phylum Pseudomonadota; class Gammaproteobacteria; order Nevskiales; family Nevskiaceae; genus Solimonas. Next base: position 14,483 of record JBFFJL010000036.1, on the reverse strand, counting down.
ATCTGATCTTCGGCCGTCGGTGTCAGATATTTCGAGAGGGTCGAGGCGCGGTAGCGCCGATTGCCTTCAACTTTGACCTGACCGATGCGGCCTTCGCTGACCAGAATCAGCACCGTACCTTCGGTCAGAACCTGGGTCGGAATGATCGCCGAGGCCAGGGTGGCGCCGTTGCGCACATAGAACCCGGTGATCTGGTCGGCCGCTTCATACAGTTCCAGCAGCGTCAGCGGCTTGCCGACATAGTCCTTCACCAGTGGCATCAGCTCTTCGGTGCTGTACAGCGAGTTGCCGGCGATGCGGAACTGCGAAACGACAATCTTGCGGCCGCCGCCGGCGACCGGAGCCGCTGCGGGAGCCTGAGTTTTGTCGATTTGCGGCATTTCGGGGCGCTGCAATGCCGGCGCTGAACGCAAGGTGTCAGCCACCGCTCCCGGAGTCTCCTGCGCGTCGGCTACGCGGATCACGGCGGAAAACGCCAATGCCCCGACAAACGCCGCGCAGACGCTTGATCTGAAACCTGCCATCGATTAATTCCCCCACCACCGCGGGCCAGCCGCGCATCCCAGGCGTCAACCGCCCGGAGCCAATATATCTAAGGTCGCTGCAATGCACCATGGGGCGATGGCGGGTTCGGGTGAACGCGGTCACGGTTGCGATCAGCGCCGCAGTGCTCGCCATGGCCGCGGCGGCCCGCTATCATCTGCACCACGCATCCCCCGATCGCGAGAGACCGTGCCCATGAGGCACGGCACCGAAGGCGCAAATCCGCCCGGAATCGCTCAGGTACCCCGGAGTGATCGGTCAAGCGTGCTCTGGAGAGCGTCCGTTCGCGCGGACCACCGACGAGGCAGAGGTCAGCTGGGGCCATCAGGTCCAGCGGACCCCGAACTTTCAGGTCAACGGACAGAGATAGGGCGGGTCGACCGGCAACTGCCGGTTCTCACCGATCCTGTTTCGAGGCGTTGAACCATGCTCAAGCACACCGCGTTGCACTCCGAACACGTCCGCCTCGGCGCCAAGCTGGTGGATTTCGCCGGCTGGGACATGCCAATCCAGTATCAGTCGCAGCTCGAGGAGCACCACGTGGTGCGCCAGAGTGCGGGCATGTTTGATGTGGCCCACATGACTGCGGTTGATCTGCACGGCGCGCGCACGCGCGAATTTCTGCGCCATCTGCTGGCCAATGATGTCGCCAAGCTGCAGCAGCCGGGCAAGGCGCTGTACAGCTGCATGCTGCGCGAAGACGCCGGCGTGATTGACGATCTGATCTGCTACTTCATGACCGAGGACTGGTTCCGTCTGGTGGTCAACGCCGGTACTACCGACAAGGATCTGGCGTGGATTCGCGCTCAGGCCGCCGACTACGACATCGAAATCAAGCAGCGCAGCGATCTGGGCATTCTGGCGGTGCAGGGACCCCAGGCGCGTGAACAGGTCATTGCGCAGCTGCCCGAAGCGCTGAGCGAGGCTGCAGCCTCGCTGAAGCCGTTCACGGCTGCGTACCTGGACGAGCTGTTTGTCGGTCGCACCGGCTACACCGGCGAGGACGGCTTCGAGCTGATTCTGCCGCACGATCAACTGGTGACGTTGTGGGGGCAGCTTCTGGGCGCCGGCGTTGCGCCGTGCGGCCTGGGCGCGCGCGACACGTTGCGCCTGGAGGCCGGCATGAATCTGTATGGCCAGGACATGGACGAGACTACGCATCCGCTGGAATCCGGTCTGGGCTGGACCATCGCCTGGGGCGACGCCGCCGAATCGCCGCGCGCCTTTGTCGGCCGCACCGCGCTCGAAGCCGCGCGCAGCGCGGGTCCGCGCGGTTTCATTGGCCTGGTGCTGGAAGGCCGGGGCATCATGCGGGCGCATATGAAAGTTCGTTTTGCCAACGGCGCTGCGGGTGAGACCACCAGCGGCGGCTTCGCGCCGACCATGAAGCAGTCGATCGCGCTGGCGCGGGTCGATGCTGGCGCTGACGGCGTCTGTGAAGTGGAAATCCGCGGGCAGTGGGTCGCCGCGCGTATTGTCAAGCCGCCGTTTGTTCGCAACGGCAAAGTTCTGGTTTAAATCATCCGGGCCGGTCCGGCCCGAATTCCTATCGATGGAGAGCGTCCGATGAGCAATGTTCCTGCCGACCTGAAGTACGTCAAATCCCACGAATGGCTGCGGGTCGAGTCTGATGGCAGTGTCACGATCGGCATTACCGATCATGCTCAGGCTGCACTGGGCGACCTGGTGTTCGTCGAGACGCCCGAGGCGGGCCGTCAGCTGACGGTGGGCGAGTCCTGCGCCGTGGTCGAATCGGTCAAGGCGGCCTCCGATGTCTACGCCCCGATTGCCGGGGAAGTGCTGGCCGCCAACGACACGCTCGGCACCGCGCCGGAAGTGCTCAACAGCGATCCCTACAGCGACGGCTGGATGTGGAAGATGAAGCCGTCGAACCCGGCTGAAATTGAGGCGCTGCTCGATGCCGCGGCTTATCAGGACTACCTGAAGACGCTGTAAGGGCGCTGCATTTTTTCCGCCGCGTCGTTTACCCGGCGCGGACGTTTATTCTTTGGAACCGACCGATGCCGTTCATTCCCCATACTTCGACCGACGTCCAGGACATGCTCAAGGCGATCGACGCGCCGAGCATCGAAGCGCTGTTCGACGAGATTCCAGCGAATCTGCGCTGTGGCCCACTGCAGAAGGTTCCGGCGGGCTTGCCGGAAATGCAGGTTGCGCAGCTGATGCACGCACGCGCGGCGCAGGATGGTCAGGCACTGAACTTCATCGGTGCCGGTGCCTACGAGCATCACATTCCGGCGGCGGTGTGGGAGATCACCACGCGTGGCGAGTTCTATTCTGCCTACACGCCGTATCAGGCCGAGGCCAGTCAGGGCACGCTGCAGGTGCTGTACGAGTACCAGACGATGATCTGCGGGCTGACCGGCATGGAGGTGTCCAACGCCTCGATGTACGACGGTGCGACCGCGCTGGGCGAGGCGCTGCTGATGGCGATGCGCGCCAACCGCAAGCACAGTTCCGGTCGCGTGCTGATGCCGCGCGCGGTCAACCCGTTCTACCGTGACGTCGTTGCAGCAACCACGCACGCCCAGGGCGTGCAGCAGATTGCGGTCGACTACTGTCCGCAGCACGGCAAGACCCTGCTTGACGCAATGAAGCCCTATGAAGGGCAGGACATCACCGCGGTCGTGATCCAGCAGCCGAACTTCTTCGGCGTGATGGAAGACGTCGACGCGCTGGTGGACTGGGCGCACGCGCAGAACGCGCTGGTGATCGCCGTGGTCAATCCGATGACGCTGGCGCTGCTGAAGCCGCCGGGGCAGTGGGGCCGCGCCGGTGCCGACATCGTCTGTGGCGACGGTCAGCCCCTGGGTTCGCCGCTGGCGTCGGGTGGGCCGTACTTCGGCTTCATGACGACAAAGATGGCGCTGGTGCGTGAGATGCCGGGCCGCATCGTCGGTCGCACCGTGGATCTGGAAGGCAAGCCTGGTTTCACGCTGACCCTGCAGGCACGCGAGCAACACATCCGTCGCGCCAAGGCCAAGTCCAATATCTGCACCAATCAGGGCCTGCTGGTCACGGCGGCGACGATTCACATGTCGCTGCTGGGCCCCGAAGGGCTGGCGCAGGTGGCGTCGAGCTGCATGGCCAATACGCGCGCCTTGGTTGCGGCGCTGTCCGGCATCGACGGCGTCGGGGTCGTGCTGAGCGGTCCACGCTTCCACGAGGCGGTGCTGCGTTTGCCCAAGCCGGTGGCGCCGGTGCTGGAGGCCCTGGCTGCGCACAATGTGTTCGGCGGCTTCGACCTGTCGCGGCACTATCCGGAACTGGGGCACGCCATGCTGGTGTGCGCGACCGAAACCAAGAACGCAGCGCAGATTCAGACGTATCGGGATGCACTGGCTGCCGTACTGGCAGCGAACTGAGGAGAGCGGGCGATGGCGAATATCACGCTGCGGGGTAATCCGATTCAGACCAATGGTGAACTGCCGGCGATTGGCGCCGACGTGCCCGGGTTCCGGCTGGTTGGTGCGGACCTGAAGGACGTTTCGCTGCATGACTTCGAGGGCAAGCGGAAGGTGTTGAACATCTTTCCGTCGATCGATACGCCGACCTGCGCCACCTCGGTCCGTCAGTTCAATCAACGCGCCTCGCTGATGAACAACGCCGTGGTGCTGTGCATCTCGGCTGACCTGCCGTTTGCGCAGCAGCGCTTCTGCGGAGCCGAGGGTCTGGGCAATGTGGTGACGCTGTCGCTGATGCGCGGACGCAAGTTCGCCGAAGACTACGGTGTGCTGATCGAGACCGGTCCGCTGGCCGGACTCACCGCGCGAGCGGTGGTGGTGCTGGATGAAAACGACAAGGTGATCTACCGCGAACTGGTGTCGGAGATCGGTGCCGAGCCGAACTACGACGCCGCGCTGAGCGCCCTGAACTAGCCCCTGAACTGGCCGCCTGCAGGTGTGGGCAGCTGTGATTTGTACGAATCGAGTGTTGATCGAATGAGCGAAAAACTGATCTTCGAAGTCTCGCGTCCGGGCCGCGTGGCCCATGCGCAGAATCCCGGCCACGGTGTGGATGTTTCGGGCATTCCCGAGGCGTTGCGCCGCACCGGCAAGCCGCTGCTGCCGGAAGTCTCGGAAATGCAGGCGGTGCGCCACTTCACGCGGCTGTCGCAGCTGAATTTCTCGATCGATACGCACTTCTACCCACTGGGTTCGTGCACGATGAAATACAACCCGCGCGCCTGCAATACGCTGGCGATGCTGCCGGAATTTCTGGCGCGCCATCCGCTGGCGCCGGAGTCGCATTCGCAGGGATTCCTGGCGTGCATGTACGACCTGCAGGAGATCCTGCAGGATGTCACCGGCATGGCCGGGGTGTCGTTGTCGCCGATGGCCGGTGCGCAGGGCGAATTCGCCGGCGTGGCGATGATCATGGCCTACCACAAGGCGCGCAACGATCTGGAGCGCACCGAGATCCTGGTGCCCGACGCGGCGCATGGCACCAATCCGGCAACGGCGGCGATGCATGGCTGCGTCGTGCGCGAGATTCCGACCAATTCCGATGGCGATGTCGACGTCGAGGCGCTCAAGGCGGCGGTCGGTCCGCAGACCGCCGGCATCATGCTGACCAACCCGTCGACCTTCGGCGTGTTCGAGCGCCGCATCAAGGAGATCGCCGGCATCGTGCATGAAGCCGGGGGGCTGCTGTACTACGACGGCGCCAACCTCAACGCCATCCTGGGCAAGGTGCGTCAGGGCGACATGGGCTTTGACGTCATCCACATGAACCTGCACAAGACTTTCTCGACGCCACACGGCGGCGGCGGTCCGGGCGCGGGGGCGGTGGGCATGTCGCAGCGCCTGCTGCCGTTCCGGCCGATCCCGGTGGTCGGCAGGGACGGTGAGCGCTATCGCTGGCTCGACGAGCGCGACCTGCCGCAGACCATCGGCCGACTGTCGGCATGGATGGGCAACGCCGGCGTGCTGATGCGCGCCTACATCTATGCCCGCATGTTGGGCCGTGAAGGCATGCATCGCGTCGGTGAGTTCGCCACACTCAATGCCAACTATCTGGCGGCGCGGCTCAAGGCCGAGGGTTTCGATCTGGCGTTTCCCAAGCGCCGCGCCAGTCACGAGTTCATCGTGACCCTGAAAAAGCAGAAGGCCGAGATCGAACTGACGGCGACCGACGTCGCCAAGCGCCTGCTCGACTACGGCTTCCATGCGCCGACGGTTTATTTCCCGCTGCTGGTGCCGGAATGCCTGTTGATCGAGCCGACCGAGTCGGAGGACCGCGAAACGCTGGACGCCTTCGTCGACGCACTGGTCGCGATCTGGAACGAGGCCAAGGCTGACATCGCGCACGTCAAGGGGGCGCCGTACACGATGCCGGTGCGCCGTCTTGATGACGTGCGTGCGGCACGTCAGCTGGACCTGCGCTATCAGCCCGCAGCCGTCTGAGCGACGCCGGACGCGCCGGACCATGGCAGACGGCATCAAGGGCTGGGCGCGGCTGATCCGTGCGACGCGGGTGTCCTATGTGGGCTTGGGCTGGGCGCTGCGCAATGAAGAAGCATTCCGGATTGAGGTGATTCTGGTCATGTTGCTGGCGCCGCTGGGTCTGTGGCTGGGGCACAGCGGTATCGAGCGCGCGATATTGATGCTGAGTCTGGTGTTGGTCCTGCTGGTCGAACTGCTGAATACCGCGGTTGAGGTCGTGGTCGATCGCATCGGTTCCGAATGGAACGAGTTGTCCGGGCGCGCGAAAGACCTAGGCTCGGCTGCCGTACACTTGTCGTTGTTGCAGGTCCCGCTGGTCTGGGGACTGGTATTGTTCGGCTGAGCACGGCCCTTCGGCCCCATTTCTGAGACTTCTCCATGTCTGCACTTATCTGTGGATCGTTCGCCTTCGACACGATCATGGTTTTTCCGGGACACTTCAAGAACGAAATCCTGCCGGACAAGGTGCATATCCTGAATGTCGCGTTCCTGGTGCCGCAGCTGCGGCGCGAGTACGGCGGTACCGCCGGCAACATCGCCTACAACCTGAAGCTGCTGGGCGGAGACGCGTTGCCGATGGGCACGGTCGGCGCGGATTTCGAGCGCTATGCCGAGTGGCTGGACGAGAACGACATCCCGCGCGACTACATCAAGACCGTGCCGGAAACCTATACCGCGCAGGCCTACATCACTACCGATCTGGACGACAACCAGATCACCGCGTTCCATCCGGGTGCGATGAATCACGCGCATGCCCAGGCGGTGCCGGAGCAGGGCATCAAGATCGGCACGGTGTCGCCGGATGGGCGTGAGGGCATGATCCAGCACGCGCGACAATTCGCCGAAGCCGGCATTCCGTTTCTGTTCGATCCTGGCCAGGGCCTGCCGATGTTCAACGGGGCCGAGCTGCGCACGTTCATCGAACAGGCCTCGTACGTCGCGGTCAACGACTACGAGTCCGAATTGCTGATGGACCGCACCGACTGGTCGCTGAAGGAGATCGCCGCGCGCGTCGACGCGCTGATCGTTACGCGCGGCGGCAAGGGTGCGCACATCCATACGCCGGGCAAGGTGCACGACATTCCCTGCGCCAAGGCCGATTCGCTGACCGATCCGACCGGCTGCGGCGACGCCTTCCGCGGCGGACTGCTGTACGGGCTGATGCAGGGCATGGACTGGCCGACCACAGGCCGTATCGCCTCGCTGATGGGGGCGTACAACATCGAGCGGCCGGGCACCCAGAATCACCGTTTTGATCTCGAGCAGTTTCGCCGTCGGTTCAAGGAAGAATTTCGCTTTGACTTCTCATAAATTTTTACCGGCGCTACGCGCTTGATCACCCTGAAGCTTCGGGCCCGCGAGGAACGCCGTCTGCGCGCCGGGCATCTGTGGGCGTACTCCAACGAGATCGACACCGACGAGCGTTACAAGACCATCGAGCCGGGCACCCTGTGCCGTCTGCACGACAGTCGTGGCAAGCCGCTGGGTGTTGGCTACGTCAATCCGCGGACCTTGCTGGCGCTGCGTTTGCTCAGCAGCGATGTCAGTGCGCCGCTGGATCAGGCCTGGTTCGAGCGGCGCATTGCTGCGGCACTGGCGCTGCGCGAGCGGATCTATCCGGGGCCGTACTACCGGCTGGTCTATGGCGAGGCCGATGGCCTGCCAGGACTGGTCATCGACCGCTACGGTGCCGTCTGCGTGGTGCAGATCACCACCGCCGGGATCGAACGCCTGAAGGATGTGGTGCTGGCGGCACTGCAGGCCGTGCTGAAACCGGACGGCATCGTGCTGCGCAATGACAGCAGCGCACGCGAGCTGGAAGGCTTGCCGGCGTACACCGAAGTGGTGGGTCAGGTGCCGGACCGGGTTGAAATCGACGAGGACGGCGTGCGCTATGCGCTGTCGCTGACCGCCGGACAGAAGACCGGGTTCTTTTTCGACCAGCGTGACAATCGCACGCGTCTGCAACGCTACGTACGCAATCGCAGCGTGCTCGACGTGTTCAGCTACGTTGGTGCCTGGGCGCTGCGCTCGGCGCATTACGGCGCGTCAAAAGTCAGCTGCATCGACTCGTCCGAGTCCGCGCTGGAAGCGGCCACGGCCAATGCCGCGCTGAACGGCGTCGCGCTGGAAACGATTCGTGGCGATGCGCTGGCGGCGATGAAAGCCCTGCGCGGCGACGCGCGGACCTTCGATGTGATCGTGGTTGATCCTCCGGCACTGATCAAGCGGCGCAAGGACCACGACGCCGGCATTGAGCACTACGCGACCTTGAACCGCGCGGCGATGCAGTTGCTGCCGGCTGACGGCATCCTGATCAGCTGCTCCTGCTCGCATCATCTGGAACCTGAACAGCTGCAACGCGTGCTGCTGCGTGAGGCACGCGCGGCCGGTCGGCGTCTGCAGATTCTCGAGCAGGGCGGGCAGGGTCCGGACCATCCGGTGCATCCGGCGATTGTCGAAACCCGCTATCTGAAGGCCTTCGTCTGTCGCGTGCTCGCGGGTTGAGCCCGGCTCCAGCGTCTCGGCGGTCAGGTGCCGGGACGCGACCAGTCGACGCGGCGTGTCAGGTACATCGCCGTTGTCAGCAGAGCGAACAGGGCCAGCACACCGCCAAGCAATGCGTAGTCTTCGGCGCGCAGCAGCGAGTACAGATATCCGTATAGCGCCGTGAGTAGTGCACCAACTGATAACGCGCGTCCCAGGCTGCCGAGCACGCTGCGACAGTACAGCGTGACCTGAGAGGTTACGGCAAGGACTGCGAGTACGAACGCCGGCGTGAAGCCGATGTGCTCGGCCAGCGCCAGTTGCAGCAATCCGAACAGACACAGCGCCGACCCGATAAAGCCGTACTGGATCGGGTGAACGCGCCGCGCAGACAGCACTTCGGTCAGCCACACTGTCAGGAACGTGAACACGACGGTCAGCGCAGCGTATTTGGTGACCCGCTCCGCCATCACGTAGCGATCGACCGGTTGCAACAGACTGACCCCGAGCATCGAGCGCTCGATTGCGTCGCTGTGTGCTGCCGTGGACTGCCACAGCTGCGGGTAGTCGCGCCCGAGATAGGAGATTGACCATTGCGCCGAGAACGTGTCTGCGGAGATGCTGCGTTCGGTGGGCAGCCAGGCGCCGTAGAAGCTCGGATGTGCCCAGTCCGCATCCATCCGGATCCTGGTCTGCTTGGCGACCGGCGCGAGCTGCAGCGACTGCGCGCCGTTGAGTCCCAGGCTCAGTGTGAACTCGGATACGGTTTCGTTGAACGCCTGGTCGACGGCCCCAAGCGTGGCGTGGACGCCGGACGCCAGCGCGGGGGTGTCGGCGCCGGTCGCTGGCTTGAGTTCGAGCGGGGTTCCGTTCCAGATCAGGCCGGTATCAGCGTGCAGGCCGCGCGGTCCGCTGAGCCCCACCAGCAGCTCCGCGCCGTTCCAGGTGGCGCTGCTGGAGCGGCCCGGACACAGCTCGCGGTCAGGTCGGGGAAATCGGCCGTGCAACGTCAACCGTGCGGTGTAGACCGGCACGTCGAACAAGCCGCGGCGCCGGACTTCGGTATGTAGAACGGCCTCGACATTCAATTCGTCGGGCAGCAGGTAGAGCGTCGAATTCTGCTCGCGCTGCTGGGTCCATCCATGCTCGTCTTTGATCTGCTGCGGTTCGAGACAGTGCAGGCGCAGAACCGGCCCGGCGATCGACTGCGTGCCGCCCCAACTGGCGCTGACGTCTTCGAGCGCCTCGCTGTTGCGCGACGCGCGCTCCTGGACGACGCCGCGGATCATTGTCAGCGGTACGAACAGCAGTAAGACGAGTAGGAGCAACATGCCCAGGCGGCCCAGATTGGTCGACAGAATCGCGGGACGTTGCGGATCTTGGGCTTGCATGGTCTTCGCCGGCGGTCGTTGGAGCTCCGACTGTGGCAGTTCGACATGCCGTCACCGTGCAGCGGATGTGCAAAAAATTCGCAATCGGTCTGGCATGCCCGGCTGATAGAATCCACCGCATGCTCGTTCATCCTGATATCGATCCCGTCGCCGTCCATCTCGGCCCGCTGGCCGTGCACTGGTACGGCATCATGTATCTGCTCGGCTTCCTCGGGTTCTGGTGGTTCGGTACGCGCCGAGCGCAGATGCCGCATATCCAGTGGCCGAAGGAGCGCGTCTCCGACTTGTTGTTTTACGGCGTCATGGGCGTGATCCTGGGCGGGCGCATCGGCTACACGGTGTTCTACAACTTCAAGGGCTTTGTCGCCGAGCCCACGGTGATTTTCCGCATCTGGGAAGGCGGCATGTCGTTTCACGGCGGTTTGATCGGCGTACTGGTGGCGTTTGCCTGGTTCGCCCATGCGCACAAGCTGAAATTTTTCGATGTCGCCGACTTTGCCGTGCCGATGATTCCACTGGGGCTGTTTACCGGCCGTATTGGTAATTTCATCAACGGCGAGTTGTGGGGCGCGCCGACGAATCTGCCCTGGGGCATGGTGTTCCGACAGGCCGGCTCGCTGCCGCGGCATCCGTCGATGCTGTACGAGGCGATTCTGGAAGGACTGGTGCTGTTCGCGATCCTGTGGTGGTTTGGGCGCAAGCCGCGTCCACGCATGGCGCTCTCGGCGCTGTTCCTGCTGGGCTACGGTCTGTTCCGGACGCTGGTCGAGTTCGTGCGCCTGCCGGACGCGCATATCGGCTATCTGTACGGCAGCGGTTGGATCACCCAGGGCATGGTGCTGAGCCAGCCGATGTGGCTGGCTGGCGCAGCCATGCTGCTGTGGAGCTATCGCAAGCGTCGTGCGGGCCGCTAGGCTGGCATTTCTCATGCTGTACATTCCGGAGGTTCGGTGTCGCTGTGTGCGCCGGACGCCATTCGGAGCGACCCTTGCAGGACACTGACACATGAGCGCCGGGGCACTCGGACGTGTTCGCCTGAGCTTTGGCGAAACGCTGAAGATTCTGGGGCCGTATTTCTACGAGAACCTGCTCGAGCAGTTGCGCGCGGTGTGGTTCATTGTCGCCTACCTGCTGCTGTTCCAGATTCTGGTGCTGGGCCTGCCGATCGTGCATGCGCTGATGATCGGCGTCGGCATCGCGATCGTCGCATTGGGGTTGATGTTTTTCATGGAAGGCCTGCGTCTCGGGCTGATGCCGCTGGGCGAAACCATCGGCGCGATTCTGCCGCGCAACTCCTCGCTGCCGGTCATTCTGCTGTTCGCGTTCCTGCTCGGACTGGGGGCGACCTTTGCGGAGCCAGCCATTGCGGTGCTGCGCAGCGCCGGTGCCGGTGTCCAGCCGCAGCAGATGCCACTGCTGTACAGCCTGCTCAATGATTTTCCGGATCAGCTGGTTGCCGTGGTGGGTGTCGGTGTGGGGGTGGCGGTGATGCTCGGCATCCTGCGCTTCTTTCTGGGCTGGACGCTGAAGGCCATCGTGCTGCCGCTGGTTGTGCTGTTGTGTGCGATGACGGTCTATGCGCATACCAGCGATGTGTTGCAGCCGATTCTGGGGCTGGCCTGGGACTGTGGCGCGGTCACCACCGGACCGGTCACGGTGCCGTTGGTGCTGGCGCTGGGTATCGGCGTCTGCCGCATCGTCGGCGACGGCGATAGTGGCAACGCGGGATTCGGCATCGTCACTTTGGCCTCGCTGTTCCCGATTCTCGCGGTACTGCTGCTCGGGATCTGGCATGTGCAGCAGGACGACTACTACGGTCGCGCGAACTATGCCGGAACCACCGTGGCGGCGATCGAAGTGCTGGCTTCGCCAGTGCAGCCACGTAACTCAACCGAGCCGGATGGTTTCAGCGAGGAGGAGTACGTCAAGTTTCTGAAGAACGGCACGCCGCCGAGTGACTACCGGCTGCGCTTTCAGGGCGGAAGCAGCGAACTGGTGGACGGGCGCATCGTTGTGGACGCCGCCAGCATGGTGCTGGAGAAGCGCCAGCTGCTGCAGTCCAATGTGGTATCGCGTGAAACCTGGGATCCACAATTGCGTCTGCTGCAGGAGCTCAAGCAGGGGGCGTCAGTTGCGCTACGCGCGATCGTGCCGCTGTGCCTCTTCCTGCTGTTGACCCTGCGCCTGGTGCTGCCGGAGCGCCTGCGCAATCGCGACGAGATCTTCATTGGCGTCGTGTTCGCGCTGATCGGCATGAGCTTGTTCATGCTCGGCATGACGCTGGGGCTGACGCCGCTGGGTGCGCAGTTGGGCAGCAACGTGCCTTTGAGCTTCGCGACACTGACCCCCTGGGGCGCCGAGGGTCTGCATGAGCCCCTGTTCGCGTCGCAGGCCGCGGGCAAGGTGCTGGCCGCAGTGTTCGGATTCTTCCTGGGTTATGGCGCCACGTTGGCCGAGCCGGCTCTGAACGCGCTGGGGGAAACCGTCGAAAAGATCACCATCGGTGCATTCAAGAAATCATTGCTGATGCAGTCGGTCGCGCTGGGTGTCGGCGCCGGTATCGCGGTTGGCGTGATCAAGATTGCCTTTGACATCCCGCTGGAATATCTGCTGATTCCGCCATATCTGCTGCTGCTCCTGCTGACAGCGATTTCCTCGGAGGAGTTCGTCAATTTCGGCTGGGACAGCGCCGGCGTCACCACCGGGCCCATCACAGTGCCGTTAGTGCTGGCCATGGGATTGGGGATCGGCGCAAATGTTCCTGGGGTCAGTGACGGGTTCGGCGTGTTGGCGCTGGCCTCGGTCGGACCCATCGTGACGGTGCTCGGCGTCGGCCTGCTGGTGTCGCGTTCACGTCGTGGGGACGCTGCGATGCTCAAGCTGTCATGAGCAGTCCATTTCGCGTTCTGCACAAGGTTTCGGTCGTGGCCGCGATTCTGCCCCCGGCCAGTGCCAAGCCGGTGATCGAGCAGCTGTTTGCCTCGGGCGAGCGCAACGCCTTCGTCACCAACGCGCGCGGCACCCTGATCCGCGATCAGTGGGTGCAGCGCTTTCTGCCGCTGATCAGTCCGGAAAAGGAGATTCTGCGTTTCCTGGTGCCGGACTCGCAGGTGGATGGTGTGATCCGCGACATCGCCCACGCTGCCGGCTTGCGTTACCCCGGCGCCGGCGCGGTCTACTCGGTGCCATGCGACGACCTGTATCACACGTCGGATTTTCCAATCTGGAAGGACCACGAATCTGATGATGGCGGGGCCGACGCGTCAATTGCGCTGCGCGAAAATCTGTCGCTGCTGTCCTGCATCGTGCAGCCGGAGCAGACCGAGGCGGTGTCGCGCGCGGCGATGCAGATCGGTGCGCACGGTCCGGTCGTTTTCTATTGCGAAGGTCGCGGCTTGCGTGATCGCCTCGGCTGGCTGCGTATCACCAAGAAGCGCACCAAGGAAGTCGTCACTCTGATCGTCGACAATGCCGATGCCGACGCTGTGATCGCGGCGATCAGCATGGCTGCGCGGCTTGAGATGCCTGGGCGTGGCTTCCTCTATCGCATGCCGGTGCAGAAAGGCATTGTCAGTCTCGCCAGCATTGTCGGCAGCCGCAACTACGCCGCTGACATGCAGCAGATCATTGGCGCAATCGACAACCTGATGGGGAATACCGACTGGCGACGTCGCTCGGTAGTGCGTCTTGATGGCGGCGCACAGGCGGCGGGGCTGAGGCTGGGGGAGGCGGAAGGCGCGACGACGCCGCAGGCGCAGACACGGCTGAGCTTCATCTCCGGACAGGCGCATACGCCGCTGCTGCTGGACGCGGCGCTGCAGGCTGGCGCCTCGGGTGCCAACGTCATGTCGGCGCGCTTTGTCGAGGCAGAATCGCGGGTGGCGATGGGGCGCCGACTGAACCGCGAACGTAACTGGGTGCAGACGGTGATGCCCGGCGATCGCGCGCAATCAGTGCTGCAGGCGGTGATGCGCGCTGCTGAAGCTGCCGGTGTGACCGAAACCTGCCTGTTTGCGCAGCCGGTATCGCAGGTGGTGACCTATCACGCCCGCACCGTTGGCGCAGAGATGCCGCAGCGGACGTACCGCGGAGCCGTCATCGGACCCTGACGCCGCCAGATGCGTCTGGGCTTTGGGTGGATGCTTTTGAAATCTGTGGTTGCCATCGTTGCAGTCTTTGCAGGGCCGGGTTCATGCTGAGCGAGGGAGCTATACTTTTGCTGTTCGAGCGCTCAACTGAAGCTGTTGAAGGTGATGATGAGGCTATTGGTCGCAGGGGCAGTTGCCGCAGTGATGCTGGTCGGGTGCGACAGCGGCTCATCGTCATCTGAGCGTGGAGTCGCCGCCGACGTTCGTGCCATTGACGGCGCAGGCAACAATCTGAACGATCCGGCGATGGGTGAGACGGACCGTCCCTTGCTGCGCGAGTCCGATGCTGCGTTTGCCGACGGTTTTTCGGCGCCGGCGGGCCCGGAACGACCGAATCCGCGTGCGGTGAGCAACGGTGTCAGCAGGCAGGATGTGTCGCGCCTGAATCGCCGAGGCGCGTCTGATCTTCTCTGGCAGTGGGGGCAGTTTCTCGATCACGACATCGACCT
>JBFFJL010000035.1:0-16010 GCA_041555955.1 Nevskiaceae bacterium | reverse complement strand
GGTCATGGACGCCGATCAGATTCTGGTGATGGAGGCCGGACGCATCGTCGAACGCGGCCACCATGAGGAGCTGCTCGAAAAGGGTGGCGCGTACGCGCTGCTGTGGGCGATCCAGCAGCGCGAACTGGTCGCCAAAGTGGGCGAAGATTCAGACGACGACGAAATTGCGGGCGCCCCGGTCAGCGCCTGAGTGCGCACGCGTCACCCAAGTTCGGCTCAGTCGTCGCGCATTTCCAGATTGCGGCTGAGCAGCAGAGCCACCAGGGTGCCGACCGCACCGGACAACAGGTACAGGCCGACATAGCCGACGCCAACATGCGCGGCGATGCTCAAGGCCACCAGCGGCGCGAACGCGGCGCCCAGCAACCACGCCAAGTCCGAGGTCAGCACCGCACCGCTGTAGCGGTAACGGCTGGGGAAGCTGGAGTTGATCGCGCCGGCCGCTTGCGCATGCGTGAAACCGAGCAGCGCAAAACCGAAAACGATGAACAGGTAAGCGCCGATCTTGGAGCCGTGCAGGAACATCGGCAGCATGCCGGCAAGGCTGAACACGGCGATCAGGCCCGCACCGATGGCCAGGGTCGCACGACGGCCGATGCGATCAGCGACGACGCCGGAAGTCAGCATGGTCAGGGTACCCAGGATCGCGCCGCAGACCTGCACCAGCAGGTACTCGTTGACGTTGTCCTGCGTGAACAGCAGCGCCCAGCACAGTGGAAACACGGTGACCAGATGAAACAGCGCGAAGCTGCCCAGCGGCGCGATGGCACCGAGCAGAATGTTCTTGCCCTGCGTGCGCACCAGCTCGCCCAGCGGTGACGGCACCAGCTCGCGCGACGTCAGCAGATGCGCGAACTCCGGCGTTGCGACCAGCCGCAGGCGCGCAAACAGGGCAACGACGTTGATCGCGAACGCCACATAGAACGGATAGCGCCAGGCCCAGGACAGGAAATCCGCGTCGGACAGGCTGTAGGTCAGGAAGGCGAACAGTGACGCCGCGAGCAGGAAGCCCAGCGGCGCGCCGAGCTGCGGAATCATCGCGTACCAGCCGCGGCGGTCCGCGGGTGCGTTGAGTGCGAGCAACGACGGCAGACCGTCCCAGCTGCCGGCCAGCGCAAGCCCCTGCGCGATGCGCAGCAGTGCCAGCATCACCACGGCGGCCACGCCGATCTTGTCATAGCTCGGCAGAAAGGCGATGCCGGCAGTCGCGGTGCCCAGCATGAACAGCGCGATGGTCAGCTTGGTGCCGCGGCCATAGCGCTTGTGAATCACGCGGAACAGCAGCGAGCCGAATGGGCGTGCAATGAACGCCAGCGAGAAGATCGCGAACGAGTACATCGTGGCGGTCCGTGCATCGACGAAAGGGAAGAACACGCACGGAAACACCAGCGCCGAGGCAATGCCGAAGACGAAGAAGTCAAAAAACTCCGACAGGCGCCCGATGATCACGCCGATCGCGATCTCGCCGGGCGCGACCGGCCCGTGGGACGAATCGGAGGCATGGGAATCAATGACTTGCGGCGCGGCGGCCGGAGAAGAAGAAAGAGTCGACATTCCGCTCTCGATGCTGATGGGCAGACGAATTGGATGATGCAGGCTGCAACGATCTCATGATCGGCGCAAGGCGGACATAGGACAAAACGTCCAATCGCGGTCACGGGCCCGGCTGCTTAGAGTGGCGTCCCCCGCCTGCCCCCTGCGTCGAGTCATGTCCGTAAGAACGCTGCGTCACGCGCCATTGCTCCTGTTGCTGCTCCTGCTGACAGGCTGCAATACCGTCGTCATGAATCCGTCCGGCGACATCGCCGCCCAGCAGCGCGATCTGATCGTGATTTCGACGATCCTGATGCTGCTGATCGTGGTGCCGGTGATGGTGATGACCATCTGGTTCGCCTGGCGCTATCGTCACTCCAACACCCAGGCCACCTACGCGCCGGAGTGGAATCACTCGACCCCATTCGAACTGGTGATCTGGACTGCACCGCTTTTGATCATCATCGCGCTCGGTGCGCTGACCTGGATCGGTACGCATCTGCTCGACCCCTATCGCCCGCTGGACCGCATCGACGCCCAGCGCGAGCTGCCTGCCGATGTGAAGCCACTGCGTGTGCAGGTGGTCGCGCTGGACTGGAAGTGGCTGTTCTTCTATCCGGACTACGGCATCGCCTCGGTCAACGAGATGGCGGCGCCGGTGGACGTGCCGATCAAGTTCGAGATCACCGCGTCGACCGTGATGAACTCGTTCTTCGTCCCCGCGCTGGCCGGCCAGATCTATGCGATGCCCGGCATGCAGACCCAGCTGCACGCGATCATCAATGCGCCCGGTGACTACGAAGGATTTTCCGCCAACTACAGCGGCCACGGCTTCTCGCACATGCGTTTCCGCTTTGCCGGTATGAGCGGCAGCGACTTCGACGCCTGGGTCGATCAGGTGCGCGTCAGCGATCTGGCGCTGAGCCGCGACGAATACCTGCGCCTGGAACAGCCCAGCGAGCGTGAGCCGGTACGCCACTACGGCAGCGCCGCGCCGGACCTATTCAATGCCATCGTCAATCTGTGCGCCGACCCGAACAAGATGTGCATGCACGACATGATGGCGATCGATGCCCAGGGTGGCCTCGGCCTCGCCGGTATCTACAACGTCAAGCAGCTGTCCTACGACCGCGAACGCCGCCGCGATAGCGCCGGTTCGCCCGACAACTATGTGCTGTCGATGTGCGCCGTGACGCCGCAGTCACCCCTGTCGCCCGCCTCCGCCGGACCCCGTTACGGCTCCGCGCGCCTGCAACCCTGATTCCCTCTGACGCCGATGACTCAGATGCAAGACCGCTCCGACCTCATGCAATTCCTGTTCGGCCGCCTGAGCTTGAATGCCATCCCCTATCATGAGCCCATCATCGTCTGGACCTTCGTCGGCACCGCTGTGCTCGGCATGGCGGTGCTGGCGTACATCACTAGGCAGCGCGCCTGGGGCACGCTGTGGAACGACTGGTTCTGCAGCATTGACCACAAGAAGATCGGCGTGATGTACATCGTGCTGGGCCTGGTCATGCTGCTGCGCGGCTTTGCCGACGCGATCATGATGCGCGCGCAGCAGGCGATCGCCTTCGGCGATTCGATGGGCTATCTGCCACCGCATCACTACGACCAGATCTTCACCGCCCACGGTGTGATCATGATCTTCTTCGTCGCGATGCCGTTCGTGACCGGGCTGATGAATTACGTGGTGCCGCTACAGATCGGCGCACGCGACGTCGCGTTTCCGTTCCTGAACAACTTCAGCTTCTGGATGACCACGGCCGGCGCACTGCTGATCATGCTGTCGCTGTTCATCGGCGAGTTCGCGATGACCGGCTGGCTCGCCTACCCGCCGCTGTCCGGCGCGGCCTACAGTCCGGGCGTCGGGGTCGACTACTACATCTGGGGACTGCAGATCGCCGGTGTCGGAACGCTGCTATCGGGCGTCAATCTGATCGTGACCATCGTCAAGATGCGTGCGCCCGGCATGACGCTGATGAAGATGCCGGTGTTCACCTGGACCGCGCTGTGCACCAACGTGCTGATCGTCGCCGCGTTCCCGATCCTGACCGCGGTCCTCGCGCTGCTGTCGATGGACCGCTACGTTGGCACCAACTTCTTCACCAATGATTTCGGCGGCAACGCCATGATGTACGTGAACCTGATCTGGATCTGGGGCCACCCCGAGGTCTACATCCTGATCCTGCCGATCTTCGGCGTGTTCTCGGAAATCGTGTCGACCTTCAGTGGCAAGCGTCTGTTCGGCTACAGCTCTATGGTCTACGCCACCGTCTGCATCACGATCCTGTCGTACCTGGTGTGGCTGCATCACTTCTTCACCATGGGCTCGGGCGCGAGCGTGAACTCGTTCTTCGGCATCACCACGATGATCATCTCGATCCCGACCGGGGCGAAGATGTTCAACTGGCTGTTCACGATGTACCGCGGCCGCATCCGCTTCGATGTGCCGATGCTGTGGACGATGGGCTTCATGCTCACCTTCGTTGGCGGCGGCATGACCGGCGTGCTGCTGGCGGTGCCGCCCGCGGACTTCGTGCTGCACAACAGCCTGTTCCTGATCGCGCACTTCCATCACGTGATCATCGGCGGGGTCGTGTTCGGCACCTTCGCCGGCATCAACTTCTGGTTCCCGAAGGTCACCGGCTTCAAGCTGGACGAGTTCTGGGGCAAGGTCTCGTTCTGGTTCTGGATCGTCGGCTTCTACCTCGCCTTCATGCCGCTGTACGTGCTCGGCCTGATGGGCGTGACCCGCCGCATGAGTCACTTCACCGATCCGAGCCTGCAGATCTGGTTCCAGATCGCCGCGGTCGGTGGCGTGCTGGTCGGGCTCGGCATCCTCGCCTTCATCGTGCAGCTGGTCGTCAGCATCCGCCGTCGGCACGAGCTGCGCGACAAGAGCGGCGACCCGTGGAACGGCCGTACGCTGGAGTGGTCGACCTCGTCGCCGCCGCCGGCCTACAACTTTGCGTTCACCCCGCGCGTGCACGACCAGGACGCGTGGTGGGACATGAAGCAGCGCGGCTACCAGCGTCCGCAAAGCGAGTTCGTTCCGGTGCACATGCCGAAGAACACCGCGGCCGGCATCGTGCTCGCGGGTATCAGCATGGTCTGCGGCTTCGGCCTGATCTGGCACATCTGGTGGCTCGCCGGTCTGGCGTTCGCCTCGCTGGTGTTCGGAGCGATCCTGCACAGCTTCAACTACAACCGTGACTACCACATCCCCGCGGACGAAGTGACGCGCGTCGAGCAGGCGCGCACGCAGCAACTCGCCGCGCTGCAGGGCTGATCACCATGAGCACACACGCAATGTCTGCAAACGCAGCCGACGCCAACGACTTCATCGTCCGCGAGGATCATCATCCCGAGAACGGGACGATGCTCGGCTTCTGGCTGTACCTGATGAGCGACTGCCTGATCTTCGCCGTACTGTTCGCGACCTACGGCGTGGTCGGCAGCAACTACGCCGCCGGCCCGTCACCGGCGGATCTGTTCGATCTCGACATCGTCGCCGTCAACACCGCGATGCTGCTGCTATCGTCGATCACCTACGGCTTCGCGATGCTGGAGATGGCACGCAAGCGCACGAACATGACGCTGGTCTGGCTCGCGATCACCGGCGTGTTCGGCCTGTGCTTCATCGGCATCGAGCTGTACGAGTTCCATCACCTGATCCACATCGGCGCCGGTCCACAGCGTAGCGCGTTCCTTTCGGCGTTCTTCACGCTGGTGGGCACGCACGGCCTGCACGTGAGCTTCGGCCTGATCTGGCTGGTGACCTTGATGACGCAGGTGCGGAAGCACGGGCTCACCACCGAGAACCGGCGCCGCCTGAACTGCCTGAGCCTGTTCTGGCATTTCCTCGACGTCATCTGGATCGGCGTCTTCACCTTCGTTTATCTGATGGGAGTGCTGCGATGAGCACCGTCAATTCGCATCTCGACGCGCACGGCGAGGACACCCGCAACTTTCACGGTCATGACGACGGTCACGGCGAAGCTCACGGCAGTTTCAAGGGTTACGTCACCGGCTTTCTGCTGTCGGTGGTGCTGACGGCGATTCCGTTCTGGCTGGTGATGGAAGAAGTGCTGCCGAGCAAGCAGCTCACGATCGCGATCGTGCTGGCGTTCGCGCTGGTGCAGGTGCTGGTGCACATGGTGTACTTCCTGCACATGAACACGCAGTCGGAAGGCGGCTGGAACATGCTGGCGCTGATCTTCACGCTGATCCTCGTCGTCATCACTTTCGCCGGCTCGCTGTGGGTCATGTACCACATGAACGAAAACATGATGCCGCTCAGCGTGCATGAGGCGAAGAACCTGCCGTAAGCAGGATCGCATGAGCACGGCAACGCCCCGGCCGTCATCGATCGCACGCCTGCTGGTGTTCGGCGGCGTGCTGCTGACGCTGTTCGTACTGTTCATGTCGCTGGGCCACTGGCAGGTGCAGCGCCGCGCCTGGAAGCTGGCGCTGATCGAACAGGTTGAGCGATACCAGACCACAGAACTCGCAGCCGCGCCACCGCCAGCGCAGTGGCCGCAGACCGGAAAGGCCGATGAATATCGGCGGATCACGGTCCACGGTGTGTTTCAGCACGACCAGGAAACCTGCGTGCAGGCCGTGACCGTACACGGCCCCGGCTACTGGATCCTGACGCCGCTGCAGGCTGCGGACGGAACGCTGACGCTGATCAACCGCGGCTTCGTCGATCAGGAGCATTGCCAGGGCACCACCCGGGCGAGCGGACAGATCACCGCCCCGGCCACGATCGTCGGCCGTCTGCGGCTGAGCGAGCCCAAAGGCGGATTCCTGCGCGACAACGACCCCGCTGCAAACCGCTGGTACTCGCGCGACGTCGCGCAGATCGCGGCGGCACGCGGACTCGATCCGGCCCACGTCGCTCCCTTTTTCGTCGACGCCGAGGCCGGAGTCCCGGGCGGCCCGATCGGCGGGCTGACCGTCATTCACTTCCGCAACCACCACCTCGGCTATGCGCTGACCTGGTACGCGCTCGCAGCAATGGTGGCTTTGGCCGCGGCGATGATCGCCCGGCGCGAGTGGCGGCTGCGGCACAGCTGAGCTGGCTTCCGCTACGATGCGCTGATGGCCTCCATCTATTCCATGGCGCACCTGCGTACGGGCGCCAGCGGCGAAGCAACCGCCTCACAAAACATGCTGCAGCTGATCCAGCTGCGCTGGATTGCCGTGCTGGGGCAGATCACGACAATCGCCTTCGTCGATCAGGTGCTGCAGATTCCGCTGCCGCTGCTGGACATGGCGCTGGTGATCAGCGGCTTGATCGCGCTGAACCTGTTCAGCCTGTTCCGACCGCGGCGACGCCACCCGGTGCGCAACGGCGACCTGATGGCCGGACTGATGGTCGACGTCGCCGCGCTGACCGCATTGCTGTACCTGAGCGGCGGCGCCACCAATCCCTTCGTGTTCCTGTATCTGCTGCAGGTCACCCTGGGGGCGGTGCTGCTCGAAGCCTGGTCGACCTGGACCCTGGTCGGCGTGACGAGTCTTTGCTTCGCCGGACTGACGCACTTCTATCAGCCGCTGGCGCTACCCGACCCGCAGCCGGACGATCTGTTCCAGCTGCACATCATCGGCATGCTGATCTGCTTTGTGATGGACGTGACGCTGCTGGTGATTTTCATGACGCGCATCAACGCCAACCTGCGCCGGCGCGATGCGCGTCTGGCGAACCTGCGTCAGCGCGCGGCCGAGGAGGATCACATCGTCCGCATGGGTCTGCTCGCTTCCGGCGCCGCGCATGAACTCGGCACACCGTTGTCGACGCTGTCGGTCATCCTCGGCGACTGGCGCCACATGCCGGTGTTCCGCGCTGACCCTGAGCTGCTGCAGGAGATCGCCGACATGGAAACCGAGGTGCTGCGTTGCAAGAGCATCGTCACCGGCATTCTGATGTCCGCCGGCGAAGCGCGCGGCGAAACCACCGAGCTGACCACGTTGCGCCACTTCCTCGATGAACTGGTCGAAGAATGGCGCAGCTCGCGGCCGGTCCAGGACATGGACTACACGCTGGAGGAGGCTGACGACGAGCACGCCTGCCTGGACTCGCCGATCGTCTCGGACTCCGCGCTCAAACAGGTCATCCACACCGTGCTCGACAACGCACTGGAAGCATCGCCACAGTGGGTCGGCCTGGCGGTCTGTTGCGATCACGGCACGCTGTCGCTGACGGTGCGCGATCAGGGTCCGGGCTTCGCGCCGGAAATGCTCGGGCAGATCGGCAAACCCTACCAGTCGACCAAGGGCCGCCCCGGTAGCGGCCTGGGCCTGTTCCTGGTCGTCAATGTGTTGCGCAAGCTCGGCGGCCGGGTCAGCGCCGGGAACAACCCGCAGGGCGGCGCAGTCGTATCCCTGTTCCTGCCGGTTTCGGCGCTGTCCATCGAGGGTGACGATGACTCCGCAAGCTGAACGCCTGCTGCTGATCGTCGAGGACGACGCGGCTTTTGCGCGCACCCTGAAACGCTCGTTCGAACGGCGCGACTACCGCGTGCTGTTGGCCAGCGGCCCCGACGAGGTGAGCACACTGCTGGAACAGGAGTCGCCGCAGTTCGCTGTGGTCGATCTCAAGCTCGGCACTGCGTCCGGCCTGTCGGTGGTGCAGCAGCTCAATGCGCACAACCCCGAGATGATGATTGTGGTGCTCACCGGCTTCGCCAGCATCGCCACCGCGGTCGAGGCGATCAAACTGGGCGCCTGCAACTACCTGGTCAAACCCTCGAACAGCGACGACATCGAAGCCGCGTTCAACAACGAGCCGACCGACACCGCCTTGCCGCAGGCCGGCACGCGGCCGACCTCGATCAAGACGCTGGAAATGGAACGCATCCACGCGATGCTGGCCGAGACCGATTTCAACATCTCCGAGGCGGCGCGCCGCCTCGGCATGCACCGGCGCACGCTGGCACGCAAGCTCGCCAAACGCTGGGTACCGTAACAGACAGAGCGGCCCAGCCCGACTCGGGCGCTACAGTGCCTGCACCGCAAACGTATCGCATTGCGACAGCTGCCCCGAAGCAAAACCGCGCTTGAACCATCGCACGCGTTGCGCCGAGGTCCCGTGGGTAAAGGCATCGGGCACCACCTGCCCGCGTGACTGCTTCTGCAGGCGGTCGTCGCCAATCGCGGTCGCGGTATTCAGCGCCTCTTCGACGTCACCCGATTCCAGCCACTGATGGCGCTGCTGGGCGTGATAGGCCCACACACCGGCAAGGCAATCCGCCTGCAGCTCCTGCCGCACCAGCAAGCCGCCGTCGCCCTCCACCGTCTGCCCGCTGCGCCGCGCCTGATTGACCCGGTCCGAAACCCCGAGCAAGGTCTGCACGTGGTGTCCCACCTCGTGCGCAATCACATAGGCGTCTGCGAAATCGCCACCGCCACCCAGCTTGCGCGTCATGTCGTCGAAAAAGCTGGTGTCGAGATAAACCTGATGATCGCCCGGACAGTAGAACGGTCCGCTGGCACTGGTCGCGCCGCCGCAGGCGGACTGCACGCGGCCGGAGAACAGGATCAGCTTCGGCTGTTCGTAGACCTGACTGCGCTGCTGGAAGAGCGCGCCCCAGACGTCTTCGGTCTCACCCAGGATTGCACTGACGAAATCGCCCGCTTCGTCATTGACCGGCGCGGACGGGGACGTCGCTGCGGGAACGCCCTGGCCGACCTGATCGATCAGACCCAGCATCTCGATCGGATTCTTGCCCAGCATCAGAGACAGCACGATCACCACGGCGACGCCGCCGAGCCCCAGGCGTCCGACGCCGCCACCGCCACGACCGCGGCGGTCCTGCACGTTGTTGCTGCGACGCCCCTGCTTCCAGTCCATCGTTGACTTCCGGTGCCGATGATTCCGCGCAGTCTGCCGCAAAACGAAGGCCAGCAGGCCATTGAGCGGCAAGCCGGAGGTGACGCCGCGATACGGCGCTGGCCTAATAGCGCGTCTTCACGAATCCAGGCCTACGCCATGACCCTGACGCTGCAATTTGAACCGATCCCGGTACTGTCCCTGATCGGTGGCATCGCGATCCTGCTGCGGCCGCGATTGCTCAACTATATCGTTGCGATCTACCTGATTGCGGTCGGCCTGATCGGCATCCTGCACCTTCACTGAATGCCGATCCGGCAAGTCGCCTATTTCTCGACGAAGGCGCGTTCGATTACGTAGTCGCCCGGCGTGCCGATGTGTGGCGCGATCACGAAGCCGCGCGCGTCGAGCATGCGCTGAGTATCGGCGAGCATGGTCGGGCTACCGCAGATCATCGCGCGATCGACCGCAGGGTCCAGCGGCGGCAGGCCGATGTCGTCGAACAGCTTGCCGGACTCGATCAGATCGGTCAGACGCCCGCGATTGCGGTACGGCTCGCGCGTCACCGTCGGGTAGTAGATGAACTTGTCCCGCATCATCTCGCCGAACAGCTCATCGTTCGGCAGCGTCTGTGTCAGGTAGTCCTCGTAGGCCAGCTCACTGACCTTGCGCACACCATGCACGAGCACGATCTTCTCGAAGCGCTCGTACATGTCCGGGTCCTTGACCAGACTCAAGAACGGCGCCAGCCCGGTCCCAGTACTGAACAGGTACAGGTGTTTGCCAGGCTTGAGGTCGTCCAGCAGCAGGGTCCCGGTCGGTTTGCGGCTGACCAGGATTTCCTGCCCCGGCCGCACGTTCTGCAGCAGCGAAGTCAGTGGACCATCCGGCACCTTGATGCTGAAGAACTCCATGTGTTCTTCGTGGTTGGCGCTGGCGATGCTGTAGGCGCGCATCAGCGGACGCCCCTGCACTTCCAGCCCGATCATCACGAACTGGCCGTTGCGGAAGCGCAGCGCCGGATCGCGCGTGGTGCGGAAACTGAACAGCGAATCGTTCCAGTGCTGCACGCTGAGAATCTGTTCGGTACCAATCGCTGCCATTTGAGTTCACTCGAATCCGATGGGATGACGCCCAAGCGCGTCGCCCGGCTATGCTAATCAGCCTTCAGGAGCAATACGCGCATATCGTTATGACAAAACGAGAGCAGAAAGATTCCATCATGGTCGCCCGTATCGATAGAGCGACGCTCGGAGTTCAAACTCGCGGCACGCGGCGGCGGGCGATGCCGTTGCTGACCGGACTCGTCCTGATCACGCTCGCAAGCGCCGGCTGCACCAATCAGGCGTTCTACGAGAGCACCGAAGCCTGGCGCATCAGCCAGTGCGACCGCTACGCGCCACGCGATCGTGACGAATGCCTGGCAACGGCGAAGATGCCGTATTCCGAATACAAGACCAACCGGAACGAACCCGTGCCCAGCCCGACGCCGGAACCTGATCCGCCGCGCTGAAGGAGCCCACCGTCGCTCACTGCGTCAACAGCTGCGTCAGTGGCGCCGGCTCGCCCTCGGACGTGATCCAAAGATTCCCTGCGGGGTCCCAGGCCACCGCCTCGATCTGCGGGTAGCCTGGCAGATCGAAACTCTGCGGCAGACGTTGCAGCGTCTGCAGCCAGCCCTCGTCCGTCTCGCGGCGATAGACATGCGCCTGGCTCAGGCTGACCACGACCAGGGCATTGGCCTCGGAATTGATGTCCATCGACGTGGTCCAGTTGATCTGCTCCGGGTCATCGCTGCCTTCGGGGGCGCGCGGAATCGCAATCTCGCCCAGCGCCTCAGCCACCACCAGCGGCACCGTCGGCGCCAACGGCACGCGATACAGCCGCGGGACGGCATCGCGCTTCGAAAGGATGTAGATGCTGCCCTCGGCGGCATCGACGGCGATGCTTTCGGCATCGCGCGGGCCGTCCGGATAGATCAGCGTGATCGTGCGCAGCACCGTGGCGGTCAGCTCGAACGGGCGCGCCAGCTGCGAGGTGTCCGGCTCGTCGACGATGTACAGAGTCACGAAGGGTCGGAATGCGCTGTTGTCGCCGATATCCGCGAGCAACAACTTTGGCTGGCCGTCTTCGACGAACGAGGTCATGTCCTCCCAATCCAGATTGATCGCCAGATTGAGTTTCAGACTACCCTGGTAGTGACCGTCATGATCGACCGCGTAGGTCATCGCCGCACCGCCGCTGTCGTTGTGTGTCCACAGCAGATTGGCGTCGATGTGCGAACGCGCCAAACCCGAGGACTCGTTGATCTGATCAGTGTCGATCAGGTATTCGGCACGGACACCCGCATGGCCGGTTCCGCTACCGGATGCCTCCGGACTGCTGGCGCCACAGCTGCTCAGCGCCCAGGCGACCGCCGCACAAACCGCGACGACGACCAGCGCCCGCGAGGCGCCCACAACACCTGCATTCATTTGCATAGCGACAGCTCGACCGCAGGCGCATCGTCCGGATAGAGCCTGTCGGTATACAGGCGATCCTGCAGCGCCATCAGACAACCCGGATAGTTGGTAATGATGGCGTCCACGCCCAGATCGATCATCGCCTGGATGTCGTCCTGTGCGTCCGGGGTCCATGGGTCGACCCGCTTGCCGGCGGCATGCGCGGACTCCACAAACTGCGCATTCAGATCCGGCGAATCGAACACCGGCGCGACGTAGTCATGCCCGCCGGCGACGGCGACCGTCAAGGCGAACGAGGCGCCGGTCGAGCTGAGGAACAGGGTCTTGATTGTCGGATCGATCGCCTTGATCGTCTGCACCGCGAACGGATTGAACGACTGCACGATGATGCGATCGGCGATGCCGCTGTTCTGGATCAGCGGCACCAGTACGCCAGCGGCCTGGCTGCCCAGCGGGTCGTTGAGCTGGATCTTGATTTCGATCGTCACCGTCGGCGCGTAGGCACCGGTGAAGCCCGAGGCGAACGCAAACAGTTCCTCGGCCGTAGGAATCCGCACACCCTCGCCACGCAGCGGATGCTCACGCGCCTCGTCCGGCGAGGTCGTCGACTGCCCCGGCGACCACCAGTGGCCGGCGTCGCATTCACTGATCTCGGCATAGGTCTTGTCGCTGACCGTGCCGCTGCAGTCGGTCGTGCGATCCAGCGTGGTGTCGTGCAACAGCACGGCGACGTCGTCGCTGGTCAGCACCATGTCGGTCTCGAAGTCGTCGACACCCAGGCGCGCGGCGTTGCGGTACGCCATCATCGTGTTTTCCGGCGCGTAGGCCGCGCCGCCGCGATGCGCCGACACGAACGGCACCGCCACGAACGACGCCGGCGGCGGTGTGGGTGTCGGCGTAGGGCTTGGTGTCGGCGAGCCACCGCCGGACGAACCGTCGCCTACCGGCTGCGAGCTGCCGCAGCCTGCCAGCAGCAGCGCGGCGACGTAACCCAGCACACAGTACTTCTTCATCCCCATTCCCCGTTCGTTTTTTGTGATCAGCGCCCGGTGATCCACACCGGCGCCAGATACGCGGCCGAAGTGCCATCCGCATCATGCACGCGCACGAAGTACCAGTGTCGGGCGCCGGCTTCAACCGGTAGCTCGAAGCGTGCTTCGCTGCCGAACACCGCCGACAGCAACTCGCCGCCACTGCCGTACAGGCGATAGTCGCCCACGAACGGTGTGCCGTCGCGCCGCGTCAGCTTGGCGCTCAGCTCGACCGCGCCGTTGGCGGCGGCACATTCCAGCCGCGCGCCCATCGGCGCCTGATGATCGACCACCAGCTGCGCCCGTAGATGCTGACCCGGTGACAACGCATAGGTCCGTCGAGCCAGCCAGGCCTCCTTGAACGCTGTGTCGCTCAGGTCTGTCGCCAGCGTCACGGTCTTGGGACGCTCCTCCGAACCGAACTTGAGCTGAT
Organism: Nevskiaceae bacterium; assembly: GCA_041555955.1. Taxonomy (GTDB): domain Bacteria; phylum Pseudomonadota; class Gammaproteobacteria; order Nevskiales; family Nevskiaceae; genus Solimonas. The sequence goes on along the minus strand of JBFFJL010000035.1, from coordinate 2,714 downwards.
GTTCGTCCTCCGAACCGATCGGCGACAGCATCCAGCCGATATCCAGCGCACGCACATAGTCGTCCATGTAGCGCTCGTTGCGGTTGGAGTCGTTGTAGACCTCCTGACCGAACATGCGCTCGACCGCCTCGGGCACCAGTGTGTAGTCGTTCCAGTTGCAGCCGGGGTCATCAAGATCTTCGAACAGGCATTTGTCCGACGGATGATTGAAGTGCGCCAGGCCATCGCCGCCGCCGCCGAACGGCACCGGTGCGGTCACGCTGCCGCCGAGGCCGACCGTGTCCGGATCGCGCGTGAACCAGTCCCAGAACGTCTCCATTGTCACCAGATAGCCGAGATCGGTCTTGGCGTTGGAGAAGTTCTTCGAGTAGTAGACGTTGATGTGACCGAAGCGGTCCGAGGTCCACTCGAAGCCGCGAATCGCGAGAAAATCCTCGCCGCTGGCCGCCGCGGCCTGCTCGGCGGTGCTCTGCCATTTGACCAGTTCGTCGGCGGTGGGCGTCAGACAGGTCAGCAACCCGTCCGGCGTGGTGAAGCAATCCGAACCGACCGAGATGAACACGCCGGTGTCGAGCGTGTCCGAATGCTCGCTGCCGGCGGCGAAGTCGTAGCCGGCCTCGTGGATGCGGCGGTAGTAGTCGGCCGGAATCGTATGGATGTCGCCGTCCGAATACGCGCTGTGCTCGTGCATCGTGCCTTCATAGTGCTTCAGCGTGGCCAGCGGCGTGCCGGTGTACGGGTCGCATTTGGCCGCAGCCGGCGTTTCGCCCGGCGGCGTCTGCGTTCCAGGCGCCGATGAGCCACAGGCTGACAACAGAAAAGCAGCGACAACGACGGCCGCTGCCAGAAGTCGATTCGGCATGATTGAAAGATTCCGCGGGGGACCGTCGCAGACTATGCGGCGTCGATGACGCTGCCATGACGCGGCGCCGTCACGGCGCTGGTAAATCCGCCCCCAACGACGCTTCTCATGGCGCTTCGCGTGCGCGCAGGAAGGTCTCCAACCCGGCAAGGTCATCGGTATTCAGGTGATCGACGCCGGCATCCAGCAAGGCGCTCCAGACCGCATCCCGCGCCGCGCCGGCTTCATCCGGCGTCGACCAGAAACGCACACGCCGGCTCGCGACATGCGCGCGTGTGACGTAATCAATGAGGCTGGCGCGCTCGGCCTCCGGCATCCCGCCCTCACCCTGCCAGTCGAACAAGGTATTCCAGTTTTCAGAAATCAGCGGCATCAGGCTCGCCGGAGCCTCGCTGTCGATGTCGCTGCTGCGCCCATCGTGGAACGCGCAGCGATTGTCCTGTGCCTGCATCGTCTCGTAGGGGCGGTTGCCGGACAGCACCACGGTGACCGCGCCCGGCTTCAGCTCACCATCGACCACGCAGCTCAGCATGTCGCGGTAGGCGTCGAGCTGGCTTTCGATCACCGCGTAGGTTGCTTCAGCATCGGTCTTGATGTCGATCAGCAGTTGTACCGGTACGGCCTGATCCGGATAAACCCATCCGCCGTTGTCGGCCACGCGCTGTGCCAGCGGCGCCAGATACAGTGCGCGCAGCGTTCGGTCCGGACGGATGTCGACGAAGTCATGCGCGACATAGAGCTCGTTGCCCAGCCCGGTCAGAATCCAGACATCGGCTTCGACACTGCCGAAACCGTGCGACAGCGCGTCGAACAGCGGATGCTCGTGTTCGTAGTCGTTGTGGGCATGCGCACGCCGCAGCACCAAGCCGGCGTCTTGCGCCGCGCCGGTGCCCGTCGACTTTTCAGGCTCACTACTGCCACAGGCGCTTAGGCCCAGCGCCGTAATCAGTGCCCCCATGATCAGCCAGAACCGCATCAATGCTCCCTTGCCGGCTCAAAGCCGCAAACATTGCAGCCGCGCAGCCTAGTCACGCCCGGTGACCGCGCCATGACGCCCTTGCACCAAGCAACGGCACGGATGCTGCTTGCCGATGCACCAAGACAAACACACCGAGCCTGCACGTGATCCCGGCACCGATCCGCCCCCTGATGTCCTGCTTGAGCGTCGCCTTGCTCGGCGCATTCGTCGCCGGTTGCAGCCAGTGGCAGACCGCCAAACCCTGGTTGACCGGGACGCTGGCGGAGGAAACCAGCACACTCGAAGGCGTCCGTCGCACCATCGATACCGGCGACATCGTCACCGCCGACCGCCCGCTGCGGATCGACACCACGCTGACGCTGGCGCAGGAACTGACCGCGTCCACCGAACAGAACGGCGTCGCCGTCAGCGTCCGCTTGCAACCCGGAACGTATCGTCTGGTATCTGAGGCCGACGGTGGACGCTATTTCGCCGCAGCCGAATCGATTCCAGCCACACGCGCCGATACCCAACTGTCGGCTTACGGCGGCATCGTGGTCGCATCCGACCGGCCGGAGCCGCTGGCGGCCTATTGGCTGTGGTCACCGGTACGCAATCCGCTACTGGCGTATGTCGCACGCATTGCCTACGCCCCGGAGCTCCCCGATGCGATCGCCAAGCGGGCGACCGTCGTCGGCGACGTAGCTACCGCCACCCTGAGCTTTGCCGGTGTCCGTGACGATACGCTGCTGCTCACCTATCGCGAGCTGCCTGCGGGCACACCCAGCGGCGCCGAAGCAGGCATCGAGGTTGAGCTGCACTGCGCGCTGGAAGTCGAATGCAGTTACCGCAAAGCACGCTTCGTCATCCACTCGGCCGACGAGCATCACCTCG
>JBFFJL010000034.1:0-16045 GCA_041555955.1 Nevskiaceae bacterium | reverse complement strand
TGCGGGCAGTCCGGCTTTGCTGCGGTGCCCGCCGGTCGAGCTTACGGTGTGGAGGTTTGCCCGTTCGCACCGGGATAAATTCCGTGCGGATGAATCCAGCCCTGGTGGTAAGCCAGCATCAGGAACAGGATCAGCGTTACCGAGAGTGCGACGCGAATCTTCAATCCGGTCAGCGTGCGTTTACGGTCGCTACCGTCACGGACCAGAAACAGCATGCTGGTCATCAGGACGCCGACAATGGCCAGCAGCAGGACAACGATGACGATTTTGGCGAGCATGGGAATGGCGCGAATGGAACCTGGGCATCATACCCGGCTGGTTCGGTTGACGTCGGCCATCACTCGCCTGCGGTTGCCGAGACGACGGGGAGAAAACTGAATGGCAAAGCGAAGCTTTAGGCCGCCGTGGTGGAGCACGGTGCTGGTGGTGGGACTTAGTGCGTTGATGATCTCGCTCGGTACCTGGCAGGTGCATCGGGGCCAGGCCAAGGCCGAACTGATGTCGCGCTATCTGGCGGCGTCGACGCAGGCCCCACGGGAAATAACATCGGGAGCTTACGCCGAGCCTGGCCTGATTGAGCGCGGGCGCACCGCTGGGCAGTTTGATGTCGAGCATCAGCTCTTGCTGGATAATCAAAGCCATGATGGGGTTCCGGGCTATCGCGTCTGGACGCCGCTGGTGCTGCCCCAAGGTGGCATTGCCGTGGTCGATCGCGGCTGGATTCCCGCAGGTGGCGACCGCAGCCAGAAGCCTGAGATTCCAGCGCCAAGTGGCGATGTGGCCGTCATGGGCTACTGGCGCGAGTTGCCACGGCCAGGAATGCGGCTTGAAGTCGACAACTGCGTAGAGGCGCCGTGGCCGCGCATCGTGCAGTATCCAACCGTCGATGAATTCCGCTGTATCTACGGGGAATTTGTCGCCGGCGGCATTCTGCTGATGGATCGTGACATTCCAGGCGGATTCACCCGGGACTGGACCACGGCGCCCGAGATGTCGCCGACCAAGCACTACGGTTACGCCGCACAGTGGTTTGCATTTACGCTGACGCTGATCGTGATCTTCATCGTGATGAATCTAAAACGTAAGCAATGACCCAGACTCGTCCTCGCGGGCGCCTGCAGTTTCTGCTGTTGGCAGCTCTGTTCTTCGCCCCGCTGCTGGCGGCGGCTCTGCTGTATTTCGTGTTCCCGCAATGGACGCCGAGTGGACGCGTCAACAAGGGTGAGTTGATCAACCCGGCACGTCCGCTGCCAACGATCCAAGCTCTGGATGACGCCGGTCAGCCTGCGGGGGACCGCGTCATGAAGGGGCGCTGGTCGTATGTCTATGTTGCGAGTGACGCGTGCGGCGCGGCGTGCGTCGACAAGCTGTACCAGATTCGGCAGATCCGTACGCTATTGAACGAAAAGCGGCTGCGGGTGCGACGCATCTATCTGGCGCCGACACCGGCCGCAGCTGCGGCAGCGCATGCTCAGCTTGCGGCAGAGCATCCCGACCTGGTGTTCCTTGCCGACACTGTGAGTGCCGACTACCGCCGATTTTTTGAAGGCGGTGATGCGGAATCACTTTATCTGGTTGACCCCCTGGGCAATTGGCTGATGCGTTACGACAGCACTGCCGACCCCAAGGACATTCTCAGCGACATCCGGAAATTGTTGCGGATTTCTCAAATCGGCTGAACCCGGCCGCGCGGCGATGGCGCCGGACCCGCGGGGGAATCCGGCGGGGCCCGCGGGGCCTTCAGGTAAAATGCGCGACCCGAAAGGGCGGTTCACCCCTGTTCTTGATTGCCTTCGGAAGCACACATTGCGATGGTCTGGTTTCAACGCCTCAACTTGCTGACGCTCCTGCTGTGCTTTGGCGTCATTGTCTTCGGTGCCTATGTGCGCCTCTCTGACGCTGGTCTGGGATGTCCGGATTGGCCTGGCTGCTATGGGCATCTTGCCGTGCCCGAAGCGGCGCATGAGGTTGCCGCGGCTGAGCAGGCCTTTCCGCAGCGTCCGGTTGAAGCGCCCAAGGCATGGAAGGAGATGATCCACCGCTACCTGGCATCCACCCTGGGGCTGTTGATCGTCGCACTGGCGCTGCTTTCATTGCGCATTCGCGATGCGCGCGTGCCACGTCTGCTACCGTGGATACTGGTGGCGTTGGTCATTTTCCAGGGCGTGCTCGGGATGTGGACCGTGACCTGGCAACTCAAGCCGCTGGCCGTTACCGGGCACTTGCTTGGTGGCATGACGACGATGTCGCTGCTGTTATGGATGTGGCTGGGAACGCACCGCACGCTCCCTGCGGTTGCAGTGCGTACGGTCGAGCGCGAGATGCGCAACGAACGGCAGGCCGCATGGGCGATGCAGCGCGAAGTCGTCGTAGAGGCTTTGCACCCTGTCGCCCCGGCGCCGCGTGGGCTGCGCTTGTTTGCCGGCGTGGCCCTGGCGATCGTCGCCGTGCAGATCTTTCTCGGCGGCTGGACCAGCACCAACTACGCGGCGCTGGCGTGTCCGGACTTTCCGACCTGCCACGGGAGTTACTGGCCGCAGACCGACGTTTCAACCGCGTACACGCTGTGGCATGGCCTCGGTATCAACTACGAATACGGCATTCTTGACGCGCGTGCACGGGTCACGATTCATTTCTTCCACCGCGTCGGTGCCCTCCTGGTGACAGCGGTTCTGTTGTTGCTGGGTCTATTCCTGCTGCTTCGAGGCGTGGCGCCACGCTGGCGCGCGCTGGGCGTGGCGGTGCTGGCGGCGTTGGTCTTGCAGGTCGCGATCGGGATCAGTGTGGTGATCTTGCAGTTGCCGTTGTGGTTGGCCGACGCGCATAACGCGGGTGCGGCACTGCTGTTGGCGGTCATGGTGACTTTGAACCGCTATGCCTGGATGCCGAAGGCATGACTGAATTAGCAGCGAACGCCGCGCAGCGAACCTCGCGACTGCGCGAGTACTACGAGCTGTGCAAACCGCGCGTAGTGATGCTGATCGTCTTCACCGCCGTGGTCGGCATGTTTCTGGCCGTGCCGGGGATTCCCCCTTTGTCGGCGCTGGTGTGGGGCACCTTGGGGATCGGCCTGCAGGCGTCGGCGGCCGCGGCCGTCAACCAGATCATTGACCGCAACATTGATGCGCGCATGGCGCGGACCTGCGGGCGCCCGTTGGTGACGGGGGCGCTGACGATGACTGAATCGATCGCGTTCGCGACCGTGTTGGGACTGGTCGGTTTTGTGATGCTGTGGTTCTGGGTCAATCCACTGACTGCGATCCTGACGCAGTTCACGTTGATCGGCTATGCCGGCGTTTACACGCTCTATCTGAAGCGTGCCACGCCACAGAACATCGTCATCGGCGGCGCTGCCGGGGCCGCACCGCCGGTGCTGGGATGGGTCGCCGTGACCGGCGAAGTGCATGCCCATGCCCTGATCCTGTTTGCGATCATCTTCATCTGGACGCCACCGCATTTCTGGGCGCTGGCGATCGAGCGGCGCGACGAATATGCCAAGGCAGACATCCCGATGCTGCCGGTGACGCATGGCATCGCATTCACGCAGACGCAGGTGCTGCTGTACACGATACTGCTGACGGCAGTGACAGTCCTGCCATACGCAACCGCGATGTCGGGGCTGCTGTACCTGGTCGGGACGCTGGCGCTGGATGCCGTATTTCTGGGCTACGCACTGCGCCTGAAATATGCGCCGAAGCCCGGATTGCCGATGCGCACGTTCGGCTATTCCATCGTCTACCTGATGGGGATCTTCACCTTGCTGCTGGTCGATCACTACGTGGCGCCGTTGATCGGGGTCTGAGCGCGCGATGCGCGCACGGTAGAGCACAAAAAAGGCCCGCAGCTGCGGGCCTTTTTCTTCTGCGTGCTTGAGATCAGGCTTCGATCACACTGCGCAGCTTCTTCATTGCGGCGGATTCGATCTGGCGGATACGCTCTGCCGACACGCCATACTCATCAGCCAGCTCCTGAAGTCCGGTCTTGCCGTCCTCGTTCAGCCAGCGACGCTGCAGAATATCGCGCGAGCGGTCATCCAGAATGTCCAGTGCACGCGCCATCTGCAGCTCGCGCTGGTCCTGCCACTCGTTTTCTTCAATCTCGCTGATCGCATCATGCTCGTCGGCCAGATAGTCTTCCGGCGCGTAGGCCTCGTCACCGTCGATCGTGGTGCCGCTGAAGCCGACGTCGCCGCCGCTCAGTCGCGCTTCCATCTGGTAGACCTCTTCCGGTTTGACGTTGAGGTCCGCTGCAATGGCTTCAGCCTCGGCGGGCTTCAGCCAGCCCAGCTCGCGCTTGGCAGAGCGCAGATTGAAGAACAGTTTGCGCTGTGCCTTGGTCGTGGCAATTTTCACAATGCGCCAGTTCTTCAGCACGAACTCATGAATTTCGGCCTTGATCCAGTGCACCGCAAATGAGATCAGGCGAACGCCGACCTCCGGGTCAAAGCGCTTGACCGCTTTCATCAGGCCGACATTGCCTTCCTGGATCAGGTCCGCCAACGGCAGGCCGTAGCCGAGGTAGCCGCGCGCGATATGCACAACATGGCGCAAGTTGGACAGCACCAGCTGCTGGGCTGCGTTCAGATCCTCAGCGTCGCGCAGCTTTTCCGCGAGCGCCTTCTCGTCGTCCGAACTCAGCACCGGAATGCTGTTGACGTGCGAAATATAGGAATCGAGACTGCCGGCCAGCGGCATCAGCATCGTCGGCTGGCGCAGCCCCACGGCGGTTGCAGTCGTCATTGAAGTATCTCCCATGGCAGCAATTTTAGCACTCGCAAAATAAGAGTGCTAAACGGCGTCAAAAGTTCCCAGCCATTCCCCTGCCGAGCCTGACCTCCATCCAATGGGGGCTATTTGGGCTCAATCAAGGCCAGACGCCGACTGACGGTGACAAATGCGGCGGCCCAGCCCAGCACGATGCCGGCAGCAGACAGCGCCAATCCGTCGGAGGTGGCCAGGCCCGCGAGCCGGAAATCGCTACCGTATAGACTGGCGAGTTCGGCAGACGGGCCAGCCATGACATGGGTTCCTGCCGCAACCAGCGCCCAGGCCAGCAGTCCGCCGCCGAGCCCGAACCAGAACCCGGCATACAGAAAGGGTCGCCGGATGAAGCTGTCCGGTGCGCCGATCAGCTTCATCACCTCGATCTCGTCGCGTCGCGACTCGATATCCAGCCGGATTGTGTTGCCGATGATCACCATGACGGCCAGCCCCAGCAGCAGTGCCAGGATGCCGACGGAGCGCTCGGCGATGGCCAGTAGGGCGTAAAGCCGCTCCAGCCATTGCCGATCCAGCTTGGCAATGTCGACTTCCGGCAGTTTGGACAGCCGGTCCGCCAGCTGGCTCACGTTCTCTTGCGTCTGTCCGGCGTTGGGCGTGACCACAATCACTGCAGGTAGCGGATTGTGCTCCAGAATGTCCAGGGCATCGCCGAAACCCGACTGATTGCGAAAGTCCTTCAGCGACTGCTCCCTCGAGATGTAGGAGGTCTTGCCGACCATCTTGTCGCTGCCGATCTCGCGTGCCAGCGCCTGCCCGCGCTCCAGACCGGCGCTGTCTTTTAGAAACAGGGAAATCTGCAGATTGGCCTGCCAGCTGTAACCGACCGAGGACAGGTTGCGGGTGGCGACGTAGAGCCCGGCTGGCAGAGCCAGCGCGATGCCAATCACCAGCGCGGTCAACGCTGCGGCGAGCGGGGCTTGGCCAATCTTGCCGAGCGAGAAGAACAGCACGCGCAGGTGTTCGTGTCCGATCCGCGCCAGCCAGCCGGGACGCTCCATGCCTGCTTCAACGAAGGCCATCGGTGTCGCCCCCCTTGAAACTCGACGCAGCCGTCGGTCGCTTGTCGGTGATGATGCCGTGCTCAAGGTGAATGTTCCGGTGCGGCAGCGCCTCGATCAGATCAATGGCATGGGTTGCGATCAGAACCGTCACCCCAGCCTGATTGAAGCGTTCAAAGCCGCGCATGACCTCCATCGCCATTTCCGGATCGAGATTGCCGGTCGGCTCGTCGGCCAGGATCAGTGCCGGCTTGGTCACGATCGCGCGTGCGATGCCGACGCGCTGCTGCTCGCCGCCGGACAGAGTCAGCGGCAATACTTTTTCCTTGCCGAGCAGGCCTACCGAATCCAGTGCTGCCCGTACTCGCCGGCCGATGTCGCCATGGGCGTAGCCGCGGATCACCAGGGGCAGGGCGACGTTGTCGAATACCGTGCGGTCGTAAAGCAGGTTGAAATTCTGGAACACCATCCCGATGCGTTGTCTGAACGCCGGCACTCGCCGAGCTTTCAGCGCGGACAGGTTTTGCCCCATGACCAGAACCTGTCCGCGATGGGCGCGGCACAGGGCCGCCATCAAGCGCAGCAGCGTGGTCTTGCCGGCGCCGCTGGGGCCGGTGACATAGACCATTTCGCCTTGATCGATCGAGAAGCTGACTTCGGACAGCACATCCTGGCCGCCGCGATAGTGGTAGCTGACGTGGTCAAAGCGGATCAGTTCGCCCATGGACAAACCCTGTGCCGTGGCGCCCAGACGCATCGCCACGGTGCGCGACGATCCTGCTGCAATGTCGCCCAGCTCTTCCCCAGTCCCGACATTCAATCCCCGATCAAGGCGTCCGCGTAGGCGCGCGCATCGAAGACCTGCAGATCTTCGACCGCCTCCCCGACGCCGATGAACCGGACCGGCAATGACAGGCGACGCGCGATGGCCAGCAGGATACCGCCCTTGGCGGTGCCGTCCAACTTGGTGATCGCGATTCCAGTCAGGCCGATCGCTTCATGGAACTGCAGCGCCTGATTCAGCGCATTGCCACCGGTGGTACCGTCGACCACCAGCAGCACCTCGTGTGGAGCATACGGATCGTGCTTCTGCACCACGCGTTTGATCTTGCGCAGTTCTTCCATCAGATGGGACTGCGTGTGCAGGCGCCCTGCAGTGTCGGCGATGACGACGTCAATTCCGCGGCTCTTGGCCGATTGCACCGCGTCAAAGATCACGCTGGCCGAATCGGCGCCTTCGCCCTGTGACAGGCACGGCACATCGGCGCGCTGCGACCAGGTCAGCAGCTGATTGACCGCGGCGGCGCGGAAGGTGTCCCCCGCTGCCAGCAGCACGCTCTTGCCTTCGCGCTTGAGGCGCATGGCCAGCTTGCCGATGGTGGTGGTTTTGCCCGCGCCGTTCACGCCGACAACGAACACGATATACGGTCGGATGAAGTCGGGGATCAGCAACGGTTTGGACACAGGCTCCAGCAGCTCCACCAGCGATTTGCGCAGGAAGGTGCGCAGTTGATCCGGCGTCCGCACACGTCCGGCGCCCACTTCGTTGCGTAGCCGCGTCATCAGCCAATCGGTGGCTTCGACGCCCGCGTCGGCGGTCAGCAGGCGGGTTTCGATCTCGTCCAGCGCGTCATCGTCGAGGCTGCCTTGACCGAACAAGGTTCCGATGTCGCGCGTCAGCCATGAGTCGCCTTTGTTCAGGCGAGCGCGCAGCCGCTTGATCAGTCCGGCTTCGTTTTCGTCAGCGGGGGTGTTTGGGGGTGTTTCAGACATGAGGGTCTTGGCAGCAGCAGGCTATCCGGCCGGGGAGAATAACAGCAGGCACTCGGAGCGCCGTTCGATCACCGTGGCGTCCAGCGGGGTCAACCACTGCTCCAGCAATTCGATCGACGGGGGGGCAAGTCGCGGGTCTGCAGCGGGATAGCGGATCAGCCGGTACAGTCCGCGCGCCTGCAGCGGCAGCACCGATCCCAGCCACAACGCGCGCCCATCCTCAAGTTGTCGCCCGGAGGGCCACAGGCGCAGCAGATACTCGTGGTCGTCGTCGATCGGCAGGCGGAGTTGCAGCGCCGGGTGTCGTCCCGCATGGACCTGCGGCAGCACCGGCAAATCAGCAATCGGCGATTCGGCAGTGAGCCAGCGCAGGCTGTTGCCGAAATTCAGTGTCGGCAGCGGCTGCCAGCCGACGCTGCGCAACTGCGCGTCGATTCGATCCAATGGCGCCGCCCACTGCAGCTGCAAGGTCTGCTTGCTGCGTCCTGCGACGTCGATCCGCGAGTGCGGAAGGTGTTGCCACAGCTCGGTTTGCCACTGGGTCATGGTGATCGTTTGCAGCGGGCGTGTCTGATCCGAGTGCGATGGTGTCCCCACGCTGCCCAGAGCCAATCCGGCGCTGAAGACGAAGGTCAGCGCGATCGGCGGGAGCAGACGCCCCGTGTTGAGGCGCTCGGGGCGATGGCGTCGGTAGCCCAGCCCGAGCAGCGCAGCCCAGGCGATGCCGATCAGCAGTGAAAACACTGCGATGCTGTACCACTGCGCGCCGAGGTACAGCTGTGCCCACAGCAGCAGCAGCAGCAGCACGGTACTGCTGCCGAACAGTGCGATACGCATGCCGATCGGGCGGCCCGTAGCGAGGAGAACCGGCAGGAAGGCATAGACCACCGTGGCCAAGACGAAATCGCGCGCGATGTTTTCCGCAGGGGCGAGTGTGCCGAAGAAGATATAGGGCGGCGGCAGGGTTGGAATGGTGTAGACGCCGGCGGAGATCAGCGCGCCCAGCGCTATGGCCGCCGCCCAATGCGCGGCTGCACGCGGTTTGCGCAGCGCCAGCAGCAAGGCCAGTGTGACCAGAGACACGGGGGCGTAGACGCCCCACTCGCTCAGCTGCAGCACTCTTGTCGCCAGTGCCAAGCCCCAAGGTGTGTGCAGATCGCGCAGCGACTGGAATGCTGCGGCGTCCAGGGCAATCGGATAGGTGTGCAGGGTCGCGCCAGCGACCAACCAGATCCAGATGCCGCTGACGACCAGCAGAACCGTTGCCAGCAGCAACAGTACCGGTGTCTCCGGTTGCGCGGGGTCGGCCAATGCCACGCCAAACTTGCCGAGTCTGCGATGGCGCCGGCTCCAGTCGAGCATGCCGCCAATCCAGTTCTCGGCATGGTTCTGCATCGTTCGGATCGAAAAAACCGTGATCCAAACCGAGATGCTCAACGTAATGAGCAGGCCGACCAGGAGCAGTGCGAGGCGCCCGGCAACTTCCGCCGCAAGCCCCAGCGAGGCGCCAAACACCACACCGGGGAGGACAAAGGTAAATGCCCAGACGGTCGCTGAGCTGATGTCGGCGCCAAGGAAGACCGGCAGGCGCATGCCGGACGCCCCCGCCAGTGCCGGAACAAGTGCGCGCATCGGGCCGAGAAAGCGCGCAAGCACGATGCCGTAGGCGCCGTAGCGCGCAAAAAAACGGCGGCCGTTATAGAGGACTTCAGGGTGGCGACGCAGAAAGCGTGCAGCAAACAGGCGCTCGCCATAGCGATGTCCCAGCCAGAAGCTGAATCCGTCGCCGGCCACCGCCCCCAGCGTTGCCAGCGTGATCGCTTGCCACAACTCGATCGCACCCAGCGCTACCAGCGCGCCGCCGGCAAACAAGGCGATCCCGGCCGGCACGAACATGCCCACGACAAAGATCGAGTCCAGCAGCGCGGCAAGAAAAAACAGCACCAGCGCCCAGGTCGGATGGGCTGTGACCCACGCCAGGGAGTGCTGGAGTGCTTCGATCATGCAATTGCGGCGAATGACTCTTGGGCTGCAGCGAGCGTGTGGGCGATTTCGGCGTCGCCATGGGCGGCTGAGACAAAGCCTGCCTCGAACGCGGACGGTGCCAGATACACCCCGCGATCGAGCATGGCGTGAAAGAACTGCTTGAAGCGTGCGCTGTCGCAGGCCATGACTTCCGAAAAGCTGCGCACTGCCTCGGCTTCGGTGAAGAACAGGCCGAACATGCTGCCGACCTGAACCGTGCGCAGCGGCACGCCATGCGCAGCCGCGGCGTCGCGCAGACCTGCAAGGATCGTCGCCGTATTGGTCTCAAGGCGTGCATACAGCGCGTCGTCGTCGAGTTGGCGCAGCAGCGCGAGACCTGCCGCCATCGCCAGCGGATTGCCCGACAAGGTGCCGGCCTGATAGACCGGGCCGACCGGTGCGAGTTGCATCATCAGATCGCGCCGGCCGCCGAAGGCCCCGACCGGCAGGCCGCCGCCAATGATCTTGCCCAGCGTCGTCAGATCCGCGGTGACGCCATAGCGCCCTGCGGCGCCGCGCGGGCCGACGCGGAAGCCGGTCATGACTTCATCGAAAATCAGCACGCTGCCGTAGCGGTCACAGATCGCCCGCAGGCCTTCCAGGAATCCGGGCGCCGGCGGAATGCAGTTCATGTTGCCCGCGACGGGTTCGACGATGATCGCCGCGATGTCACTGCCGTGCTGCGCGAACAGTGCTTCGACGGAATCCAGGTCGTTGTACTGCGCCGTCAGCGTGTACTTGGCGAGGTCGGCGGGAACGCCGGGCGAAGTCGGAACGCCGAAGGTCAGCAGGCCGGAGCCGGCCTTCACCAGCAGTGAATCCCCGTGGCCGTGATAGCAACCTTCGAACTTGAGAATGTGATCGCGCCCGGTGGCGCCGCGTGCCAGACGCAGCGCGGACATCGTCGCTTCAGTGCCGCTGTTGCACATGCGCACCATGTCCAGCCCGGGGACTCTCGAGCACAGCAGGTCGGCCATGTCGATTTCGAGCTCGGTCGGCGCGCCGTAGGACACGCCGATTGCAGCCTGCTCCACGATCGCCGCCATGACCGCTGGCTGCTGGTGCCCAAGGATCATGGGGCCCCAGGAGCCGACGTAGTCGACGTAGCGATTGCCGTCGGCATCGGTCATCCATGCGCCGTTGGCGCTGGCGATGAAGCGTGGAACGCCGCCGACAGCGCGAAAGGCGCGCACTGGCGAGTTCACGCCGCCGGGAATGCGGTGCTGCGCGCGTTCGAACAGCGCAGACGAACCTTGGGTCATGGGAGTGCTCCGAAGTCAGACGTCGGCGGCGTGCGGAGCACGTCGTCGCCACGGGATCGCCGCGAATTGTACGGGATCGGCGCTCGATTTCGACGCGTTCAGTGAAGATCGCGCAGCGCCGCGAGATAACGGCGGCAAGTGGCCTCGACATCTGCCGCGCCAAAGATGCCGTCAACGGCGGCAACCAGGTCGGCGCCAGCGGCCACGACCTGCGGCACCTGTTCTGGCCCGATCCCGCCGATCGCGCAGACGGCGACGCCGAGACGCCGTGCGGCGCCCAGGGTCTGCAGCCGAGCTGGCGGTGCGTCAGGCTTGGTTCGCGAGGCAAACAGACGTCCGAACGCGACGTAATCTGCGCCCTCGGCGACCGCGCGTTGCGCACGTTCGAGAGAATCGCCACAGGTGGACCCGATGATGGCGTCTGCGCCGAGATGCTGGCGTGCGCTTGCGATCGTGACGTCGCTGGCGCCGATGTGCACGCCGTCGGCACCGACCTTGGCAGCCAGAACCGGATCGTCGTTGATGATCAGACGCGCGCCCAGATCATGGCATCGTCGTGTGAGCGCGGTGGCCAGCTGACGGCGGACATCGGCCGGGTTCCATTTATCGCGATACTGCACCAGGGTGGCGCCGCCCAGGATCGCTGCAGTCACTGCGGGCAGCAGACGCGTCGGGTCGCGCACGATGGCTTCCGAGCTGATGGCGTAAAGGCCCTTGAGGTCGGGCCGGTTCGGGGTCGCGGCGTTCATCGCGGATTTCGAATCATGCGTCGGCCGTTCACGTTTGCGGCGGCTGTAGTCGCGCCGGAATCAGACGTCCGTGGCCAATGCGCTGTGCATGAGCGAGGCAGCGATGCACGTACGCTTGTGCGGACTGCAGCGCGAGCTCAATGGGCTCGCCGAGCGCCAGCCGCGCTGCCAGGGCCGAGGCCAGCGTGCATCCTGCGCCGTGGAATGGGCCTGGGAGCCGTGGCCAGACAAAGCGCCTGGGCGCAGCGTTTTGCGTGTACCAGACGTTGTCAGCCGTTTGTGTCGGTTCATCGCCGCCGGTAATCAGCACGTGCTCGCAGCCGCGCGCCAGCAGCGCGTCGGCACAAGCATCAAGGGTGTTGAGCCCTGGTGCCAGTCGTCTGGCCTCAGCCGCATTGGGCGTGATCACGGTCGCTCGCGGGATCAGCTGCTCAAGCAGCGCTTGCGTTGTGGCGGTGTTTGCCAGCGTTGCGCCACCGCCCGCGCGCAGCACCGGATCAATGACCAGCGGCGCGCTGCAGCGATCAACCGCGGCGCAGATCGTTTCGACTTGCTCCGCGTCTCCCAGCAGGCCCAGTTTGATGGCGGCGATGTTGCAGTCGTCGAGCACGCACGCGATCTGTTCGGCCATCAGCGTCGGCGCGGTGGCCGAGACGCGGCGAACATTCTGCGTGTCCTGCACCGTGAGCGCAGTAATGATTCCAATCGCGTGTGCGCCCTGCGCGGCGATTGCCTCGATATCGGCCTGCAGTCCGGCGCCCCCGACGGGGTCGTGGCCGGACAGGCATAGGACCAGCGGTGGAGATGGAGCGTTGATCATCGCAATAGTCTAGCGGTGGGACCGTTCGCGCTTGACACGCGAGGATGAACTTGGCCCGCCTCAAGCGGTTATGCACAGCGACGGTGCGCGGTCCCGCGGGGGGGCTACATAGCGACGTTTTTTTGCAAGAATGCCGTAATAAAAGTTCAAGTCTATGTATTTTATTAAAAAATTTACCTGGTTAGAAACTCCTCTGACGGCAGAAAACACAGGCCGGGCCAGCGTTTCGGGGCATTGCTCAGTAGATTGCGCACATAGATATCCACAGGTGCTGTTATCAATGTGGTTCTTTCTTATTTGTAGCAGTGAGTTAGGAAACATACTTAAGGTAAGTAGATAGGTATCAGGAAATCTAAATTGTTGTACAAAAAGTCACAGCCGCAGCTGGGCGCTGCGGTTGAGCGGGGGTGGTTTGCATTAGATTGCGTCGTTGGCAGTCGACGTCGCCGGCCTGCGAAGTTCCGTTGCGCCGACGCGAGCGCTGTGTGGGGCTGGCGGCGTCAGCGGCGATTGAGGTCTTGCCTGGGCGCTGCTCTAAGACGGGCCGGGTAATAGGCGATCTGGGGCGACGCGAAGTGGCGTCGCGCGCGCGATGGATCGGGTGCAGGAACCCTTCGGTCAATCTGCCGCCGGGGCGCCGAGTCGCTCAGTTCTCACTGTCGGAGCTGAGCGGCTCCGCTGTTGCCGGTATCGGGATCGGCTGCGAGGCCTCGGGTTCGACATACGGACGCCCGTCGACATCTTCGGCAAATGCCGCGCTGGGACCCTGCGCCGCTGTGGGCGGGCGGGCCGAAGGCGCGTCGTCTGACTCGGGGGGTGTTGGCTCCGGGTCGCCGTCCGGTGAGCGGTCTGCGGAGTCTGCGTCGCCGATGCCGCCGCGATGTCCCATCTGACGCAGAATCCAGTTGGCCCGTGTGCGCACGTATGGCCCGGGATCGCGTGCACTCCAGCGGCGCGGGCTCGGCAGGACAGCGGCCAGACGCGCTGCCTCGTCGCGGCTCAGCGCGGCGGCGGGCTTGTGGAAATAGGTCTGCGCTGCAGCTTCGATGCCGTAGATTCCCGGGCCGAACTCGGCAATGTTCAGGTAGACCTCCAGGATGCGCGCTTTCGGCCACAGGGCTTCGATCAGCACGGTCAGTCCGGCTTCCAGGCCTTTGCGCAGATAGCCTCCGCCGGACCAAAGGAACAGGTTTTTCGCGGTCTGCTGGCTGATCGTTGAGGCGCCGCGGCGAGCGTCGTGGGTGCGGTTGTGTTCGAGCGCGGTTTCAATCGCGGCCAGATCAAAGCCATGATGCTGATAGAACTTCTGGTCCTCGGATGCCACTACCGCCCTAGGGGCTGCTTCCGATATGCGCGTGGAGGGCACCCAGCTGTAGCGGACAGGCGTAGTCGGACTTTGCAGCATGAACGCGGTGATCGGTGGTGGCACCCACCGCAGCAGCAGGATCGGCGCGACCAGCAGGAGACCCGTCAGCAGCACAAGTGCGCCAATGCGCCGCCCGTAGCGGCGCGGCAGCGGCGCGAGTTCGGTCGGCGCGCTGCTTGTCTGTGGTGGCTCGGGCGGAGAGGGGCCTAGCGTCGGAGGGCGGCGGATGGGTTTCATCGTTCAATGCACTGCGGCAAGGTGGGTCGCGGGACCGGACGGGTCACCGCGGTAGTGAGTGTCCGAGGATCTGGGCGTAAACGATGATCAACGGTGCCTGAAACCATAGCAGCAACAGATCCCGTAGATCCTGGCGCCAGACGGGTTCATGGGCTGACAAGCTGAGGAGTTTCGCGGCGGCGCTGGCCAGAGCGGCCAGCAGGAACAGCAGGACGATTTCGCCGCGCGACGGTACCAGTCCGACGTCGATGTTCAAGGTGGAACGCAACCAAGTGAAGATGACGGCAACCCCCGCCAACCCCTGCAGTGGCAGCGCCAGGCCGGGCAGGCGATGCAGCAGCGGCAGTGCGGGGAGCAGCAGACCAACAATGAACAAGACGTTGACCCATTGATCGAAGCGGCCCGGCTCCGCCTGCAATATGAAGCGCAGTGAAGGGGCGGCATCGACGCCGAAGATTTCAGGATATCCGACCGCGATCAGCAGCATCAGCGCGAACACGCGGCCCAGCGGAAGCAGGCATTGCTCGATCCACCATTGTTGCAGCGGCCGATGGTGGCGCCGATGCAAGCGGTGCTCGAACGCCGCGAGGCAAGCGGTGAACGCGACGAACACGAGAATCGCAAGAATCATTGGCAGCCGGCCGGGACGAAGTGCGTGCAGTTCATCGGCCGAATTGTTCCATACGTCGGGGTAGCACTGCGGGTGGGCGTGGTTTGACGCGGTGTTGACGTCGGAGCCGAGACACTCGGGGGCATGAGTCGGGCCAAGGCGCGGCGAAAGCCAGTGAGGGACGGATCGGTCAATGCCGGCAAAGTGCGAAAGTCGAGGAATCGGAGGATGGCCGCGGATAGCGGCAGCGCTGTTCGGGCTGGTCGTTGCAGGCGCGCACGCGGACGCCGAGTACTGGGACAAGGATGAGAGCCCAGTGGTCGCGCAGGCCGGCGACATGCTGCAGATCGGGCTGCCCCTGCTGGCACTGGGCATGACCTACCTGCTGACCGACTCCGAGCCGTCGTCCGGGTATCGTGGACTGGATGCATTCGGGGGATCCACCGATGCGTGGCTGCATCTGAACGGCTCGCCG
Organism: Nevskiaceae bacterium; assembly: GCA_041555955.1. GTDB lineage: Bacteria > Pseudomonadota > Gammaproteobacteria > Nevskiales > Nevskiaceae > Solimonas. The sequence goes on along the minus strand of JBFFJL010000034.1, from coordinate 949 downwards.
CGGCATGATCTGGCGTTGGCGTTTGCGCGTACCGAGCTGGCGGTTTACGGACTCAAGTACAGCGTCGACGCGCAGCGACCGAACGGCAGCGATCACTCGTTTCCGTCCGGACATACCGCGGCGTCGTTCCTGGGCGCCGAGTTCATCCGTAAGGAATACGGTTGGACGTGGGGCGTACCGGCCTATCTTGCGGCGAGTTACGTTGGTTGGAGTCGGGTGGTGTCGGGCAATCACTGGCCGCGCGACGTATTTGCCGGCGCGGCTATCGGCATTCTGTCGAACTACGACCTGGATCGAATTCAGACCTCGTTCGGCACGATCGAGATCAAGCCGCTGATTCGCACCGCCAGTGACGTCGGGTTCGGTGCGGATATCGGTTTCACCGACGAGTTGCGGCCCGACGTCTTGAGCGCGTTCGACCAGGCGCCGACCTTGGGTTTGCAGCTGGGCTTCAGCTTCTGATCCCGAAACGCGTCGGCGAAAAACTCATGTGCCGGCAACCGGCAGGGGCAAATCCAGGTTGCGCCATAGCCGCAGGGTCGCATCGGACTGGTTCAGCGTGTAGAAATGCAGACCCGGAGCCCCGTTTTCCAGCAAGGTCCGGCACAGCCGGGTGACGACGTCGAGGCCGAAGTCGAGCAGCGCTTCGCGGTCGTCCTGATAGCGTTCCAGGCGCAGACGGATCCAGCGCGGGATTTCGGCGCCGCAGGCCGCGGAGAAGCGCGTCAGCTGTGCATGGTTGGTGATCGGCATGATGCCGGGCACGATCGGAATCTCAATCTGGGCCTGCTGACAGCGCTCGACAAAATCGAAGTAGGCATCAGCGTTGTAGAAATACTGTGTGACGGCACCGTTTGCGCCGGCCTCGACCTTGCGCCGGAAGTTGTCGAAGTCGATGTCCGGCCCCGTCGCTTGCGGGTGCATCTCCGGGTACGCCGCGACTTCCAGC
>JBFFJL010000033.1:0-16368 GCA_041555955.1 Nevskiaceae bacterium | reverse complement strand
CCTAGACCGAAGCCCCTGCGGCCCGGAGTCCTTGGATGAACTGGCGCCGCATTGCCCTGCTGGTCATCCTGATCCTCGCCGGAATCGCGGCGTGGCTGCTGTGGCTGCGCCCGCAACGTGATCTGGCGCTGATCGAGCAGCATCACGCAGCGCCCGCGACGCCGCGTCCGGGTGAGCTCACCGCGCGCTGGTACGGCACCACCGCGTTGCTGCTCAGCGACGGCGAACAGGCGCTGATGATCGATCCGTTCTTCAGCCGTCCGCCCGGCGTGTTGCCGATGATGCGCAACGCGCTGATCGAGCCGGACGAAGCGCTGATAAAACAATGGCTGGCCCGCGCCGGCGTTACCCATCTGAACGCCGTGCTGGTTTCGCACTCGCACTTCGATCATTCGATGGACGCCGGCGTCGTCGCCCGTGACACCGGCGCATTGCTCATCGGTTCCGAGAGCACCGCCAACGTCGGCCGCGGTGCCGGGTTGGACGAAGCGCAGATCCGAGTGATCCAGCCGCAGCAGCCGATCACCGTCGGCCGCTACACCATCCGCTTCTTCGAAAGCCGACATGCCGGCGCCACCGGCGGCCGCCCGACCGGCGACATAACCGCACCGCTGGTGCCACCCGCGCATTACCTCGACTACCGTCTCGGCGGCGCCTACTCGATCCTGATCGACCATCCCGCCGGCAGCGTGCTGCATCACGGCAGCGCCGGCTACGTCGAAGGCGCACTACGCGGCCAGCACGCAGACATCGTGTTTCTCGGTGCCGCGCTGATCGGCGACCTGCCCAAGTATCTACACGAGACCGTCGACGCCGTCGGTGCCAAACAAGTCGTGCTCACGCACTGGGACGACTTCACCCGCGGTCTTGATCAGCCGTTGCGACCGATGCCGCTGGTAGTCAATCTGGCGCCGGTGTTCGACTACGTTGAGCGCGAGCGCCGCGATTTGAATGTGGTCACACCGGTCCTGGGTCAGCCGATCGGGATTCGGCACGGTGACGAGCGCGCGGCCGATTCGCGCTGAGTGACGCGCCGAGTGCCGCCCATGAACCGCAGCGACAACAAGATCGACACGCCGGCACCGTTCGGGCTGCCGGTGCTGACCCAACCGGTCCCGCTATCCCCCGCCGCCATGCGCCTCATCACCCGCGGCGTGCGGACGCTGTGGCAGCGGATCGCGGCCGCCACGCCGGACGTCGAGCGCAGCCGGCCATTGCTGCTGAGCTACGACGTCCATCCCACGCCCGAGGGGCCGGTCCTGATTGAGGTCAACACCAATGCCGGCGGCATGCTCACGGCGCTGGAAGCCAACCGCAACACCAACCTGTGCTGCGCCGACTGGGAGCACGGTGTCCTACAGGAGCGGTTGATCGAACTGTTCCGCAGGGATCTGCTGGGTCCATCGCCCCAGGTGCTCGCCATCGTCGACGATGACATCACCGCGCAAGCCCTGTATCCGGAGATGCAGGCGATCGCGGAATTGCTGCGGCCGCACGTCGCATCTGTCCACCTGATCGACGCCGCGGCGCTGCACTACGAGTCCGGCCGGCTGCGTTACCAAGGCGAGCCGATCGACTGCGTCTACTGGCGCAGTACCGACTTCCTCATCAGCGAAGAACGCCACGCCGCCGTGCGCCGAGCGATGGAAGAAGGCAGCACGCGGGTTGCGCCTTCGCCGGCTGCTTACGCCGCCATTGCCGACAAGCGCCGCTTTCTGGAGTGGTCGCAAGATCCCGTCCTCGCGCACGACGAGCGCAGCGGCATGGACTTTCGCATTGCCGAAACCCTGCCAATGGCGAGCCGCATGGCCGAAGCCTGGTACGCCGACCGCGCAAGCTGGGTGTTCAAGCCCGCCAGCGGTCACGCCAGCCGCGGCGTCTACGTCGGCAAAAGCATCAGCAGACTGAAACTCTCAGAACTCCCGGCAGACGCCTATCTCGCCCAACGCTACGCACCGCACCCGGTGGTCGATCGCGAAGGCCGCGAATGGAAATACGACGTCCGCTTCTTCGCAGACCGGGACGAGATCATCGGCGCCGTCGCCCGCGTGTTCCACGGCCAGGTTGTCGGCATGCGCACGCCGGGCAGCGGGTTCGCGCCCGTTTCAGTGGGCCAGACCTGTTGTCTGCTCGGGGCGCTGGCAGAGGCGGGCAACGAGGTTGAGCCGTTGTAAGGGTTGCAGACGATGGCGCAAGGCTTCAGAAGCAGCTGGCGCACGCACGTGAGTTCGTTGCCGAACGCAAGCGCTGAACATGCCTACCTCAATGGTTTCCGAATAGCAGACAATCCGCTATGAAGCAGGTATCGAGCCGAAAAGTATCCGAAGCGTTGCGATGACGACCCTCTTCTCGGGTCTCTGGCACCCACGGAAGATCATCCACAGAATAATTGGCCATAAATTCGAATGGCGCTGAAGAAGTCCGAGCTTTACACCTCCCTCTGGGCCAGCTGCGACGAGTTGCGCGGCGGCATGGATGCCAGCCAGTACAAGGATTACGTCCTCGTGCTGCTGTTCGTGAAATACGTCAGCGACCGCTACGCCGGTCAGCCCTACGCCAGCATCACCGTGCCCAAGGGCGCGAGCTTTGCCGACATGGTGGCGTTGAAAGGCAAGCCGGACATCGGCGACCAGATCAACAAGAAGATTCTTGGTCCGCTGGCACAGGCCAATCATCTGGCCGACATGCCGGACTTCAACGACCCGGCCAAGCTCGGCAGTGGCAAGGAGATGGTCGAGCGGCTGACCAACCTCATCGCCATCTTCGAGAACCCGGCGCTGAATTTTTCGAAGAACCGAGCCGACGGCGACGATCTGCTCGGCGACGCCTACGAATACCTGATGCGCCACTTCGCCACCGAGAGTGGCAAGAGCAAGGGGCAGTTCTACACACCGGCCGAGGTCAGCCGCGTCATCGCGCAGATACTCGGCATCCGGCACGTCACCGTCACCGCCAACACCACGGTGTATGACCCGACGTGTGGGTCCGGCTCGCTATTGCTGAAGGTCGGCGACGAGGCGGCGCACGGCCGCACCGTGCGCGTCACGCTCTACGGGCAGGAGAAGGACAACGCCACCGCCGGCCTGGCGCGCATGAACATGATCCTGCACGACTACCCCACGGCGGAGATCAAGCAGGGCAACACACTGGCGAGCCCGCTCTACCTGGATGGCGAAGCGCTCCGCACTTTCGACTACGTCGTCGCCAATCCGCCGTTCAGCGACAAGCGCTGGAGTACCGGCCTCGACGCCGAGCACGACAGCTACAAGCGCTTTGAAGGCTACGGCATTCCGCCTGCCAAGCAGGGCGACTACGCCTACCTGCTGCACATCCTCAAATCGCTGAAGAGCAGCGGCAAGGGCGCCTGCATCCTGCCGCACGGCGTACTGTTCCGCGGCAACGCCGAAGGTGCCATCCGCCGCAACCTGATCCAGCGCGGCGTCATCAAGGGCATCATCGGCCTGCCCGCCAACCTGTTCTACGGCACCGGCATCCCCGCCTGCATCGTCGTACTCGACAAGGAAGGCGCCAGCGCCCGCAAGGGCATCTTCATGATCGATGCCAGCAAGGGTTTCATCAAAGACGGCAACAAGAACCGCCTGCGCGAGCAGGACATCCACAAGATCGTGGATTTCTTCAACCGCCAGATCGAATACCCGCGCTACTCGCGTCTGGTGCCCGTGACCGAGATCGCGGACCAGAAGAACGACTACAACCTCAACCTGCCGCGCTACATCGACAGCAGCGAACCCGAAGACCTGCAGGACATCGACGCCCATCTGCGCGGCGGCATCCCTGAACGGGACGTCGACGCGTTGCAGGCTTATTGGGACGTCTTCCCCGGCGTGCGCGAAGCGCTGTTCTCTCCGCTTTCGCAGCCCGAAGAGGGGCTTGGAGTGAGGGAGCGCGCCGCGCCCTACACCACCGGCAAGGCGAACCCTGCTCCGCCGGTGCCGCGCCCCGGCTATGTTGACCTGCGCGTCCCGCAATCCGGGATCAAAGCCACCATCCTCGGCCATCCCGAGTTCAAGGCCTTCAAAGATGCCGTGACCCGGCTGTTTTCCAAGTGGCAGAAAACCACTGTTCCCCAACTCAAGAGCTTCGACCAGGACGGCCACCCCAAGGCACTGATCGAAACCATTGCTGAAAGTCTGCTCGCCAGCTTCCGCGCCGCGCCGCTGCTCGATGCCTACGACGTCTACCAGCACCTGATGGACTACTGGGCCAAAACGATGCAGGACGACTGCTACCTGATTGCCGCCGATGGCTGGCGCGGCGCCGCCCAACCCAAGCTCATCGTCGAGGACAAGAAGAAAAAGACGAAGACCAAACCCGATTTGACGCTCGGCAAGCAGAAATACCAGGCCGAACTGATTCCGCCGTTACTCATCGTCAAACGCTGGTATGCGGATGAGCAAACCGCCATCGAAAAGCTGGAAGGCGAGCTGGCCACGCTGCAGCAGCAGATCGAGGAACTGGCCGAGGAGCACAGCGGCGAAGACGGATTGCTGGCCGACGCACTCAACGACAAGGGCAAACTGACCAAGGCCAGCGTCACCGCGCGCCTTGAGGAGGTCGAAGGCGACGCTGAAGCGGCTGAGGAAATCAAGACGCTGAAGGCCTACCTCAAGCTCGTGGAACAGGAAGCGGCTACCGCCAAGGAGCTTGCCGAAGCACAGAACGCGCTCACCGAAAAGGTTGCCGCCCGCTACCCCAAGCTCAGCGAGGGCGAAATCAGGACGCTGGTGGTCGATGACAAATGGCTGGGCGCGCTGACCGCCGACCTGCAAGGTGAACTGGATCGCGTCTCGCAGACGCTCACCGGCCGCATCCGCCAACTGGCCGAACGCTATGCGACGCCGCTACCACAGCTCGTCGATGAAGTGGCGGTTCTCGCGGCTCGTGTGGAAGGGCACCTCAGGAAGATGGGTGCGGGATGGATGTGAAGCCGGGCTACAAGCAGACCGAGGTCGGTGTCATTCCGGAACAGTGGTCTGTTTCGACTGTTGGACGGGAATTCGACGTGAAGCTCGGAAAGATGCTGGATGCCGAGAAGAATGTCGGCGTTCTGAAGCCGTATCTCGGCAATCGCGCCGTTCAATGGGATCGAATCGATATTAGCGATTTGCCGACCGTTCGAATGACTCGTCCTGATATAGAGCGTTATCGCTTGCGGAAGGGTGACGTGCTTGCTTGCGAAGGCGGCGAGGTAGGGCGCGCTGCCATTTGGGACGCACCGATTGAGGAGTGCTATTACCAGAAGGCTCTTCACAGGTTGCGTCCCCTGCGAGGATTTGATCCTCGGCTTATGGTGGGTTTCCTTCGGCACTGGAGCGATCGAGGCGTCCTATCGAATTACGTTACGCAAACCAGCATTGCGCATCTTCCGCGAGAAAAATTCTTGGAAGTTCCACTGCCGGTACCGCCGCTTGCAGAACAACGCGCCATCGCGGAGGCCTTGAGCGATGTGGATGGGCTGCTGGGCGGGCTGGACCGGCTCATCGCCAAGAAGCGCGACCTCAAACAGGCCGCCATGCAGCAACTCCTCACCGGCCAAACCCGCCTTCCCGGTTTTTGCGGTGAGTGGGAGTCCAAACGATTGGGGCAGTGCCTACTGTCGCGTCCAGACTACGGAATCAATGCGCCCGCCGTTCCATACTCGGAAAAGCTGCCTTGCTATGTCCGTATCACAGACATCTCGGAACATGGGCGCTATCGCCCTGATCCACGCGTGTCCGTCGCTGCTGCTGGGGCTGCCGAGTACCACCTACGAAACGGTGAACTGGTTTTCGCCCGAACGGGGGCAAGTGTTGGCAAGTCATATTTGTATGACCCGCGAGATGGTGAGTTGGTCTTCGCCGGATTTCTTATTCGTGTGCGCCCGGACCCAGCTCAGCTCGTTCCCTCATATTTGGCAGCGATTGCAACAACGAAAGCTTACTGGGATTGGGTCCAATTGATGTCGATGCGAAGTGGTCAGCCGGGTGTCAACGGCAACGAGTATGCGCAGATGCCACTCTTTCTTCCTCCGATGTCAGAACAAACCGCCATTGCCGAAGTCCTGACCGACATGGACGCAGAACTATCCGCCCTGGGACAACGCCGCGACAAGACACGCGCGCTCAAGCAGGCCATGATGCAGGAGCTGCTGACCGGGAGAACGCGGCTGGTATGAGCGAGCATCAGCACCTCGAATGGAAGGCGTCCTGGCGCGACGAGTATCTGAAGTGGGTCTGTGCCTTCGCCAACGCCGAGGGCGGCACCTTGGTGATCGGCCGCAACGACCATGGTGAGGTCGTGGGCGTGCCGGATGCGCGCCGGCTGCTGGAAGAGCTACCCAACAAGATTCGCGATCTGCTGGGGCTGGTGGTGCCGGTGAATCTGCGCGAGGAAGATGGCATGCAGACGATCGAGATCGTCGTCGCGTCGATGCCTTACCCGGTCAGCTACAAGGGCGAATACCACATTCGCAGCGGCAGCACGCGGCAGGAGCTGAAGGGCGCGGCGCTGGATCAGTTCCTGTTGCGCAAGCAGGGCCTGCATTGGGATGCGGTGCCGGTTCCCGGCGCGACGCCGGAAACGCTGTCGGCACAAAGTCTCGCCCGCTTTCGCCAGCGCGCAGCCAGAAGCGGCCGCCTTGCCGCCGAGTGGCTGGACGAGCCCGACGCCGTGCTGCTGGAGCGCCTGCGGCTGACGGCCGGCGGGTATCTGAAGCGCGCGGCGGTGCTGCTGTTCCACCCGGATTCGGAAGCCTTTGTCGGCGGGGCGTGGATCAAACTCGGTGCATTCCAGACTGATGCCGATCTTCGCTTCCAGGACGAAGTGCATGGTCCGCTGATGGATCAGGTGGAGCAGGCACTGACGATTCTCAAGGCCAAATACCTCAAGGCCCTGATTACTTACGAGGGCCTGCAGCGCGTGGAAACCCTGCAGGTGCCGGAGCCTGCGCTGCGCGAAGCGCTGCTCAACGCGGTGGTGCACAAGGACTATTCCAGCGCGATCCCGGTACAGATCAGCGTGTACCCGGATCGGCTGATGATCTGGAACCCCGGCCAGCTGCCACCCGAGTGGACGGTGGAAAAGCTGCTGGCCAAGCACGCCTCGGTGCCGTTCAACCCTGATGTGGCAAACGCCTTCTTCCGCGCCGGCCAGATCGAATCCTGGGGTCGCGGCATCGAGCGCATGCTCGACGTCTGCCGCACCGCCGGCGCGCCCGCGCCGAGCTGGCGCCATGACGCCACGGGCCTGTGGATCGAGCTGCCGTTCATGCAGCCGCCCGCGACTTCCGCGGTGACCCCGGAAGTCACCCCGGAAGTCACCCCGGAAGTCACCCCGGAAGTCGTGGTGCTGCTGCGCGCTCTGCACGGCGAGATGAGCCGGAAAGCCCTGCAAACGGCCCTAGACCTCAAAGACGACGAGCATTTTCGCAAGAGCTATCTGCTGCCCTCACTAAACGCCGGATTCGTCGAACGCACGATTCCCGACAAACCCAACAGTCGCCTGCAGAAGTATCGAATGACCACGAAAGGTGCGACGCTGCTGGTCACCTTGGAGCCAGGGTAATCGAGCCATGATGCAGGATTTGCCGACCGGCAGGACGCGCTTGACCGCCTTAAAGGCGCGCGTCGAAATCTCGTGCTGAACACATTCGCCAAATTTCTGCTGGTCGCGACTTCGCTGTCGCCCTTGCTTGGTGCGGTCGCCGTCAACCAGTTTTCGCGTGGTGAACCGCCGATTCAGTGGGGTTCTTGGCTCGCCGTGGCCGCGCTACTGGTCTTCGTGTGCTGGGCACTGCTGCGCTATACGGCCAGAAACGCACAGCGGCATGAATTCCAGATCAAGGAGTTTGAGCAGGACGACAAGGAGGTACTGGCGTTTCTCGTCACTTACCTGCTGCCGTTCCTGTCCAACGACAAGATGGGTTTTGCTGGAGATTGGCTGACAGGCGCCTATGTTCTCGGCATCATCTTTCTGGTGATCGCCCATGCCGGAGCGTTTCACTTCAACCCGGTCATGGGTCTGCTCGGGTATCACTTCTATGCGGTCAAGGACGACGGCGGTGCATCCAATCTGTTGATCAGCAGGAAAGAGCTGATGCGAACTGGCCTGGCCCTGCCAACTGTGCGGTTGGCCCGGAACATATACCTGCACGTCGGGGGAGACGATGCTTAGCAATTTCCAGCTTGCCGCCATCATCAAGCTGAACGCGCGTGTTCGTCTTTTGCGAATTCCACTCCATCAAAACCTGCAGAACACTCTCGCCGAAATCTGGTATACGCAACTCCGCACGTTTGTTGAGGGGGTGCAAAAAATTGCTTTTGACGCCGGTTATCAGCCTGAGCAGCACGAGCGTTTTCAGCTGGAAGATTACGAACCACCAGAGTGGTTGCAGAACCAGACGAGCCGCACGGTCCATGTTCTCGACCCAATCAACAACAACGATGCGCTGGTGGAGTCGATTCGGGGAATCGCTGGCTTCGCGCACGATGACAGGGGAACCGAACTTATCCTGTTTCAGAACTTCAGCCGGTCGCACGTGATCGTGCCGGGACAGTTTCTTTTTCTTCAACGTGACACCTACGAAACAACCGAGCGCCGCGGGCTGACACTCGACAACAAGCTGGGCGCCGTCTACAACGTCGGCGACCGAGAGTTGTTGTTCCATAACTTCCGCACGGTCAACACATTTCTACCCCTCGCGGAGTTCTACGAGGAGGCCTCTGAAGAGCAAATTCGAGAGGTGCTGAGTCACGAGCTTCTGGCGCCAGAGAATACGGATACGCTGGCCACAGATACCAACCAATGGTTCCGCAAGCGGTTCGCGATGCTCAAAGACTCGGGGGTGCTTGACCAGTATTCAGCCAGGCAGATCAAGTCAAAGTCGGCTGGGTACGACGTTGAAATCAAGGTGTCGCATGGGAAGATTGTCTTCCCTGCGGAAAGGCAGGCAGCCAAGAAGCTGCTGCAGTTCCTGAACGAGGAACTCTACCGCGGAGCGATCACCGAAAAGCTCTACGAGACAAACTCGAAGCGCGAGGCTGATTGATGCGTGCCATCGGCAAGCCGGAACGGGCGACGCAGAACCGCGTCATCCGGCTGTTCACGGAACAGCTCGGTTACCGCTACCTGGGCAATCGGAGCGAGCGCCGCAACAGCAACATCGAGGAAGACCTGCTGCGCGGCTGGCTGGGCAAGCGCGGCCAGTCACCCGAGCAGATCAGCCGCGCACTGGACCTACTGGGCCGTGAAGCCAATAACGCGACGCGCAGCCTCTACGACAACAACCGCGCCGTCTACAGCCTGCTGCGTTATGGCGTGAAGGTGAAGCTGGCGGCAAGCGAAGATACGGAAGATGTCTGGCTGATCGACTGGGACCATCCCGAAGCCAATGACTTCGCCATCGCCGAAGAAGTGACGCTCTCCGGCAATCACGAGCGCCGTCCGGATCTGGTGATTTACGTGAACGGTCTGGCGGTCGGCGTCATCGAGTTCAAGCGCAGCTCCGTCAGCATCGGCGACGGCATCCGCCAGCTGATCTCCAATCAGTCGAAAGACTTCCACCAGTGGTTCTTCAGCACTGTGCAGTTCGTCTTCGCCGGCAACGACACCGAGGGGCTGCGCTACGGCACGATCAAGACCGAAGAAAAGATGTTCCTCAGCTGGAAGGAGGACGAGGCTGACAATACAGGCTACAAGCTCGACAAGTACCTGCTGAAGATGTGCGCCAAGACGCGCTTCATCGAACTGATGCACGATTTCGTGTTGTTCGATGGCGGTATCAAGAAGCTGCCGCGCGTGCATCAGTACTTCGGCATCAAGGCTGCGCAGGAACATGTGAGCGCCTACAAGGGCGGCATCATCTGGCACACGCAGGGCAGCGGCAAGAGCATCGTCATGGTGCTGCTGGCCAAGTGGATACTGGAGAATCTGCCCAAGGCGCGCGTGCTGATCGTCACCGACCGCGACGAGCTGGACAAGCAGATCGAGCGTGTATTTGCGGAGGCCGGAGAGGCAATCTACCGCACGCACAGCGGTGCGGACCTCATGGCCCAGCTCGGTCAGGCCAAGCCGCGATTGTTGTGCTCACTGGTGCACAAGTTCGGTAAGAAGGGCGTGGACAATTTCGACGCCTTCATCGAAGAACTGCGCAAGCAGCCGACGGCCGCGGCAGGCGAGCTGTTCATCTTCGTGGATGAATGCCACCGCACGCAGAGCGGCAAGCTCCACAAAACCATGAAGGCGCTACTGCCGGGCGCAGTGTTCATCGGTTTCACCGGCACGCCGCTGCTCAAGGCGGACGCGCAGACCAGTCGCGAGGTCTTTGGGCACTACATCCACACCTACAAGTTCGGCGAGGCGGTGGAGGACAAGGTGGTACTGGACCTGGTCTACGAGGCGCGCGACATCGCGCAGGAGCTGGGTTCTCAGGACAAAGTCGACCAGTGGTTCGAAGCCAAGACCAAGGGACTCAACGACTGGCAGAAGGCGGCTCTGCGGGAACAGTGGGGCACGATGCAGAAGGTGCTGTCGTCGCGCGCGCGCATGGAACGCGTGGTGGCCGATGTGGTGTTCGACTTCAGCTGCAAGCCGCGCCTTTCGAGCGAACGTGGCAACGCGATGCTGGTGGCATCCAGCATCTATGAGGCCTGCCGCTACTTCGAGCTGTTCGAGAAAACTGTGTTCAAGGGCCGCTGCGCAGTGGTGACATCGTACAACCCACGTGCGCAGGACATCAGCAAGGAAGACACGGGCGCCAACACGGAAACCGAGAAGCAGTTTCTCTACAACACGTACACCGCGCTGTTGAAGGATGTGGTCGTACGGCCGGGCAAGAGTCAGACCGAAACCTACGAGGATATGGTCAAGGAGATGTTCATCAAGCAGCCCGCGAACATGCGCCTGCTGATCGTGGTGGACAAGTTGCTGACCGGCTTCGACGCACCAAGCTGTACCTACCTCTACATCGACAAGAAGATGCAGGACCACGGTCTGTTCCAGGCCATCTGCCGCACCAATCGGCTGGACGGCGATGACAAGCCGTTCGGCTACATCGTCGACTACAAGGAGCTGTTGCCCAAGGTTCAAGGTGCCATTGCCGTCTACACCGCCGAGCTGGATGCCAGCGACGGCGGCACATCACCGGAGGTGATGCTGGAAGACCGCCTCAAGACCGGGCGCGAGCGGTTGGAGGCGGCGCGCGAGGCACTCGCCCTGCTCTGTGAGCCGGTGCCGCCGCCGCATGAGGAGCTGCAGTACATCCACTACTTCTGCGGCAACAGCGAGATTGCGAGTGACCTGACTGAACACGAGCCGCAGCGGGTTGCGCTTTACAAGGCGGTAGCAGCACTTGTGCGATCGTATGCGGCCATCAGCGACAGCATGCTGGACGCGGGCTACACAGCGGTGCAGTCGCAGGACATCGAGAAGGAAGTGAACCGCGCAGTGGCACTGCGGGAAACGATCCGGCAGGCCAGCGGCGAGACGTTGGACCTGAAGGCCTACGAGGCCGACATGCGGCATCTGATCGACACCTATATCAAGGCCGAGGACGCGCGGAAGATCTCCGACTTCGGCGAGATCGGCCTGCTGGACCTGATTGTGAAAAGCGGCATCGCGGAGGCCATCGGCCGCATGCCCAAGGGCATCCAGGGTGACCGCGGCGCGGTCGCGGAAACCATCGTCAACAACGTGCGCAGTCGCATCATCCGTGAGCGTGTGCATGATCCGGTGTTCTACGACCGCATGTCGGTGCTGCTGGCCGAGGTGCTGGCCGACCTCAGGGCGCAGCGAGTCAGCTACGAGGAATTCCTGGCACGGCTGGCGGCAGTGGCGAAACAGGTCCAGGCCGGGAGTGCCGACGATACTCCGGTGCCCCTGAGGCAGAGTGCCGCCTTGCGTGCCGTGTTCAACACGCTGCTGGGTGCCCAGGCGGGAGAGCCACCGGCAGCTTATGGCACCAAGACTTGGGACAAGACGCTGGACACGGCGCAACAGATCGACCGGAACTTGAAGCGCGAGGTGCCCGATGGCTGGCGCGGTCACCTTGCCAAGGAGCAGACCGTCAAGCGCATTCTCTATGACATCGTGCTGGACGCGGCTCTGGTTGAGCGGCTGTTCCCGATCATCAAGGCACAGGCGGAATACTGATGGGTGATGCGCTGAAGCTGGGCGAGCTCATCATCGACGTGGTGCGCAAGGACATCAAACACGTCCACCTGAGCATCCATCCGCCCGCGGGCCGCGTGCGCATTGCAGCACCCCGGCGGCTCAGCGAAGATGCCATTCGTGCGTTTGCCATCGGCAAGATCCGATGGATTCGCGCACAGCAGGCAAAGCTCCTCGAACAAGAGCGTGAGACGCCACGGGAGTATCTGAATCGCGAGTCGCACTACCTATGGGGCCAGCGTCGCCTGCTGCAGGTGATCGAGATGGACGAACGGCCGTCGGTCGACGTCCGGCCCGGAAAGCTGCTATTGAAAGTACGCCCAGGCAGCCCCGTTGAGCGAAGGGCCGAGGTGCTGGAGGCCTGGTACCGGGAACAGCTGCGTCAGGAACTGCCGCCTTTGGTGAAACGATGGGCAAAAAGGCTTGATGTCCAGCCAGCTGGCGTATTTCTCCAGCGCATGCGGACCCGGTGGGGCAGCTGCAGTCCTGCGCGGAGCACGATCCGCCTCAACACCGAGCTGGCAAAAAAGCCCCGCGAGTGCCTCGAATACATCCTCGTGCACGAGCTGGTTCATTTGCTCGAGCCGACGCACAGCGCCAGGTTTGTAAGTCACCTAGATCAAGCCCTTCCAGGCTGGCGGGAGCGGCGCGAGCTGCTTAACCGCCTGCCGGTCCGGCATGAGCATTGGGACTATTGATTGTCGGCACGAGCTGAATGCAGACGGATAGGACTAGGAGCGTGGGCGGTGGCAATAGGTGGTCTCAGCGCCATGAGGGATTGTCAATCCGAAATGTCTGCGTACCCCTCAGCGCCGCATGTCGAGCACGGCAGCCCCTTCAAAGCGGCCGTTGCGCAGCGCGTCCAGGGCCTCGTTGGCCTGATCCAGTGCGAACACGGTGACCTGCGTCTGCACCGGCACCTGCGCGGCTAGGGCGAGAAATTCGTGTCCGTCGGCGCGGGTCAGGTTGGCGACGGATTTGATGCTGCGTTCGCCCCAGAGGATGTCGTAGGGAAAGCTGGGGATGTCGCTCATGTGGATGCCGCCGCAGACCACGCGGCCGCCTTTGCGTACGGCGCGCAGCGCGGTGGGCACCAGCTCGCCGGCGGGGGCGAACAGGATCGCGGCATCGAGTTGCTCCGGTGGTGTCTGTCCGGATTCGCCGGCCCATACCGCACCGAGGCTGCGCGCGAAGGCCTGCGTTGTGGTGTCGCCGGCGCGGGTGAAGGCGTAGACCTCGCGTTGCTGCCAGACGGCGACCTGGGCGATCTGATGTGCTGCGGCACCGAAGCCGTACATTCCGATGCGTTTGGCGTCGCCGCACATGCGCAGGCACCTGTAACCAATGAGCCCGCCGCAGAGCAGCGGCGCGACGGCCAGATCGTCCATCGTCTCCGGCAGCGGCAGGCAGTACGCGGCTTGGGCGACGCAGTGCGTGGCGTAACCGCCGTCCAGCTGGTAGCCGGTGAACCGGGCGTCGTTGCAGAGGTTTTCCTGTTCGTGCAGGCAGTAGTCGCAATGGCCGCAGGTGCCGCCGAGCCACGGCACGCCGACGCGGTCGCCGATTTTGAGTGTGCCGGCATTGATCCCCGGACCCAGCGCCTGCACGCGGCCGACGATCTGGTGTCCCGGCACGATCGGGTAGTGAATGTCTGGCAGTTCTGCGTCGAGCAGATGCAGGTCGGTGCGGCAGACGCCGCAGGTGCTGACTTCGATCCGGACCTCGCCGGGGCCGGGTTGCGGCAGCGGGCGTTCGCGCAGTACCAGCGGTGAGCCTGCGGCCTCCAGCACCATCGCCTGCGACTGCACCATCGTCAGTCTCCGGAAGTGCCGGCGGCAGACTTGGCCAGAATCTTCTCGACCGAGGTCTGCGCGATCGGGTGATAGCCGCTGCGGGCTTCGGCGTAGATCTCCTTGGCCAGGGCATGACCTTCAGGGGTCTTGGCCAGCTCGGTGTAGATCGGCTCGATCAATAACATCCGGCCGATGCTGTTCAGATGTTTGCGCATCGCCGGATAGGCGGGTTTGTACTGGTTCATTGCAACAACACGGAACCAGCGCGCGCCGATGACGCGGTTGGTGGACTTGCTGAGGCCGAAGCGTTCATCCAGTGCCGCGAGTTGCGTGGCGGGCAGCGGTGTCGGCAGTGAGTTGAGGAAATACTCCCACTGCCGTGTCGACCAGTGGGCGGTGTCCATCTCGGCCAGCGGTGTGCTGCCGGACAGCCAGGCCTCGCGTGCCGCGTCGACCGCGGCAAACGCGGTGGACTGCGGCCACGGTGTGTCCGTGGGCATCTCGGTGCCGGTCATCCATTCTTCGATCTTGGCGGGGCTGACGACCCCCGGCGTTTTCTGCAGCAGTTCGCGATCCAGCCACGCGCGGAAGTCCGCGGTGGTTTCGCTCTGGAATGCGTGGGCGTCGAACCAGCCGCGCAGGAATTCGTCGAAGCGCGCGCGACCGTACTGCTGCTCCAGATACGCCAGGAACAGCGCGCCCTTTTCGTAGGGGACGTCGGTGACATTGTCGTCCGGATCGCGGCCGGCGAGTTCGGGCACCAGGGTCTTGTCGCGCGGGTCTTCGAGTTCGGTCAGCGTGCGTTTCAGGTCGCTGGCGCCGATCGCGCGTTCCTGTTGGGCGACGTCCAGACCAAAGACCTCTTCGACGATGCGGTTGGTCAGATGCACCGTGAAGCCTTCGTTGAGCCAGAAGTCGTTCCAGGTGGCGTTGGTCACGAGGTTGCCGGACCACGAGTGCGCGAGTTCGTGCGCGATCAGCGACACCAGCGACTTGTCGCCGGTGATGACGCTGGGGGTGACGAAGGTCAGGCGCGGATTCTCCATGCCGCCGTAGGGGAAGCTCGGCGGCAGGATCAGCAGATCGTAGCGGCCCCAGCGATACGGGCCGAAGATCGCCTCGCAGCGTTCCAGCATCGCCTCGGTGTCCTCGAACTCGGCCGCGGCGGCGGCGAGCATCGACGGTTCGGTGTAGACGCCGGTGCGCGTGCCCATGGCCTGGAAGCGCAGATCGCCGACCGCCAGCGCGATCAGATACGACGGAATCGGCTGCGGCATCGAGAAGCGATATTCACCATCCGTGCTCAGCGACTCCGGGTTCTCAGCGCTCATCACCGCCATCAGCCCCGGCGGCGTCTGAATGCGGGCGTCGTACGGCGCGCGTACGCGCGGTGTGTCCTGCAGCGGAATCCAGCTGCGTGCGTGGATCGCCTGCGACTGTGTAAACAGGAACGGTTGCTGCTTGCCGGCGGTCTGTGCTGGCGTCAGCCATTGCAGGCCGGAGGCTTCGGGACGCGTCGCGTAGTAAATGCGCACCCGCGTGGCCTGCTGCGGCATCGTGATGCGCAGTGCGCTACCGAGAATCGGATCGCGTTGATCCATGCTGTAGGAAGTGCTGCGGTACGCGCCTTCGCGCTCGGCGGTTTCGACCGCGCTGATATCCAGATCGCGCGTGTCCAGCACCAGCGTATCGGCGCCGCCGTTGACGCGGCTCAAGGTCAGCTCGGCGCTGCCGCGCAAGACGCGGTGTTCAAAATCAACGGTCAGATCCAGCGCGATGCGCTGGGTGATGAAGGCGTCGGTGTTGGCGTAGGAATGTGGGTCCACGATGCGAGCCGGTTGGTCAGAGGGAGGTTTGTCCTGCGGCGTTGCGGCCGGCGCGCGGGGGTGAGCGCAGGCGGCCAGCGTCAGCGCGCAGCACAGCGCTGCGGCGTGTCGGATGAGTCGGTGAAATCGACGGGGGCTTGAGTTCCGCAGAGACGACAGCGTGGTCATGACTTGCCTTGAACGAGGGCTTACGCGATTGTAACGAGCCTGGCCTGACGCGCACCGACGCCGCGAGGGCCACCGAGAAGAACACCATGCTTCAGGAGTCTGCCCCATGTTCAAACGAATTCACCTGCCCGCGCGCCTGCTGGCGGCATGTGTGCTGGGTTTTGGTCTCAGCGCCTGCCTGCCCGATCTGATTCGATCGTCCGCCGCCATGGAACCGATGCCGGGCTACGTGACCAATCTGTCGCGCTTCGATGCCTTCATCGCCAAGCACCCGACGCCGGAGGAATTCCGCAGCAGCTATCCCGACGTGCAGCTGATCCTGCCGGGGGATATCTCGACCAAGGAGCTGCGCTTCAACAACAGCCGCTATTTCGCCACGCTGGACGAGGACAAGAAGTACATCACCGGCGGCCGCT
>JBFFJL010000032.1:0-16529 GCA_041555955.1 Nevskiaceae bacterium | reverse complement strand
CTACTGTCGCTGGTGACGGTGCCGCTCTGGAGTCTGCTACTCGGCTGATGCCGGTGACAGCGCGGCGGGCGAGGCATCGTCGCCGGTCAGGATGGCGCTGATCGCGCGGCGCATCGCGCGGGCCAGCGCGTCGCACTGCTTGGGCGGACTGAACACGGCGCGGGCCGCGAGGCCGTTGAACAGCGCGCCCACGGCGATCACCTTGGCTTCCAGATCGCAGTCGTCGACATTGCCGCGCGCGGTGCAGGCGGCCTGCAGCGACGAGCAGAATCCGGAGAGCGCGGTGCGATCGGCTTCGCACAGCAGTGCAGCGATCTTGGGATTGCGCCCGGCTTCGGCGAGGATTTCCATCTTCAACGCGGCGCGCTCGGCACGGCCGGCGCGCGCAAGGCCTTGGTCAACGCCGTCGATCATCGCTTGCAGAAAATCGCCTTGCGCGCGGAAGCTGTTGAGGACGTCGTGCAGTTCTTCACTGTCGCGCTCGACCAGCGCGGCAATGATCGCTTCCTTGTTCTCGAAGTAGTGATAGATGTGCCCGGCGCTCATGCCGGCCGCCTTCGAGATCGCAGCCATGCTGGCGCCATGAAATCCGGCTTGGCGGAAACATTCGGCTGCGGCTTCCAGTACCTGCGCCCGGCGGGCGTCTACCTGGGCCTGCTCGCTGAACGGGCGTCCGCGCGGGCTGGGATTCGAATGTGTCATGCCTGTCCTCCAGCGAATGCCGATCCGAGATTGGTGCCTTGTTTTCGAATCGATCAATAATTAGAATGAACGCTCATTCTAACAAATTGTCGGACATTTGCACGCTCGCGAAGAGGCTCCTGCGCGGGTATTTCAGTCGGTCCGAAGAGAACGTTCCATGCAGACTCATCCCCCCAAGTCTGAGATGTGGTGGTTGGTATCGGTGCTGTTGGCCGGTGTATTGAGCGCTTGCAGTGGTGGTGGCGATCAGGCCGCGGCACCGCCACCGGTGCCGGCGGTCGGTGTCGTCACGCTGGCAGTGCAGCCGGTGACGATGACCGCCGAGCTGTCCGGCCGCACGGCGGCGTTCATGGTCGCCGAAGTGCGCCCACAGATCAGTGGCATCGTCCAGAAGCGCCTGTTCGATGAAGGCGCGCAGGTCAAGGCCGGGCAGGTGCTGTATCAGATCGACGCCGCGCCGTATCGCGCCGCGTTCGACAGCGCCAGCGCCGCGCTGGCCAAGGCCCAGGCGAGTCAGGCGACCTTGAAGCTGCAGGCGCAGCGCTACGCCGAGTTGTCGCAGATTGATGCGGTCTCGAAGCAGGAAAATGACGATGCGCAGGCGGCGGTGCTGCAGGCTGACGCCGAGGTTGCCGCGGCCAGCGCCGCGCTGCAGACCGCGCGCATCAATCTGGATTACACCCGTATCACCGCGCCGATCGACGGTCAGGTTTCGACCTCGACCGTCACACCGGGCGCGCTGGTGACGGCGAATCAGGCCGAGGCACTGACCACCGTGCGCCAGCTGGATCCGATCTATGTCGACATCACCCAGTCCAGCGCTGAAATGCTGGCGCTGCGGCGGCGGATCGCCGGTGGCCAGGTTCAGCGCGAGGATGCGGACACGATCAAGGTGAGTCTGCGCCTGGAAGACGGTGGCGGTTACGAACACGATGGCCGGCTCGCGTTCACCGGCGTCGCCGTGGACGAAAGTACCGGCACGGTGCGTTTGCGCGCGCTGTTCCCGAATCCCGATGGCATGTTGCTGCCCGGCATGTACGTGCGCGCGCTGGTGGAGCAGGGCATCGACCGCGAAGGGCTGCGTGTGCCGCAGCAGGGCGTGACGCATAACGCGCGCGGCGAAGCGATTGCGCTGGTGGTCAAGGATGACAACACCGTCGAGCAGCGTGTGATCGAGGCGGCATCTGCGATCGGCGACCAGTGGATCGTCACTTCCGGCCTCAAGCCCGGTGAACGCGTGATCGTCGAAGGACTGCAGAAAGCGCGTGTAGGCGCCGCGGTGCAGCCGGTGCCTGCGGACGGCGATGCCGCAGTCGCGAAACCGGCGCAATAAGAGGCTACCCCATGGCGCGCTTCTTCATTGATCGACCCATCTTTGCCTGGGTCATCGCGATCGTCATCATGCTCGCGGGTGTGCTGTCGATCCGCAGCCTGCCGATCGAGCAGTATCCGACGATCGCGCCACCGACGGTGCAGATCAACGCGAGCTATCCCGGCGCTTCGGCCGAGACCGTCGAGGACGCGGTCACGCAGGTGATCGAGCAGAACATGAACGGGCTCGACGGACTGCTGTACATGTCGTCCAGCAGCAGCGCTTCGGGCAGTGCATCGATCACGCTGACCTTCGACGCCAGCGTCGACCCGGACATCGCCCAGGTGCAGGTGCAGAACAAGCTGCAGCTGGCGACGCCGCTGTTGCCGCAGGCGGTGCAGCGTCAAGGCATCCAGGTCACCAAGTCGGCCTCGGGCTTCCTGATGGTGGTTGGCCTGGTCTCGACCGATGGAACGCTGACGAACAACGATCTGGGCGACTACATCGCCAGCTCGGTGCTCGATCCGATCAGCCGTGTCGACGGCGTCGGCAATACACGCCTGCTCGGTTCGCAAGCAGCGATGCGGATCTGGCTCGATCCTGAAAAACTGACCAGTTACGCGTTGGCGGTCAGCGATGTCGCGTCGGCAGTCGAAGCGCAGAACGCACAGGTGTCCGCAGGCGAACTGGGCGGACTGCCAGCAGTCGAGGGGCAGCAGCTCAATGCCACCATCACCGCACAGACGCGGCTGCGTACGGCGGAGGAATTTCGCAATATCGTGATCCGGGCCAATGCCGACGGCGCGGCAGTGCGCCTGCGTGACGTCGCACGGGTCGAGTTGGGGTCACAGAGCTATTCGGTCATTGCACAGTTTTCAGGCAAACCGGCGTCCGGTCTGGGCATCTATCTGGCAACCGGTGCCAACGCGCTGGAGACCGCCGATGCGGTCAAGGCGCGGCTCGAGGAGTTGTCGGCGCTGTTTCCACCCGGCGTCGAGGTGGTGGTGCCCTACGACAGCACGCCGTTCGTGCGCCTGTCGATCGATGAAGTGGTCAAGACCCTGATCGAGGCCGTGTTCCTGGTGTTTCTGGTGATGTACCTGTTCCTCGGCAACCTGCGCGCGACCTTTGTGCCGGCGATTGCCGTGCCGGTGGTCCTGCTGGGCACGTTCGCCGTGCTCTCCGCGCTCGGCTTTTCGATCAACACGCTGACGATGTTCGCCACGGTGCTGGCGATCGGTCTGCTGGTCGACGACGCGATCGTCGTGGTCGAGAACGTCGAACGCATCATGCACGAGGAAGGGCTGTCGCCGCTGGAGGCGACGCGACGCTCGATGGATCAGATCACCGGCGCGCTGATCGGTATCGCCACGGTGTTGTCCGCGGTGTTCGTGCCGATGGCGTTCTTCGGCGGGTCGACCGGCGCGATCTATCGCCAGTTCTCGATCACCATCGTTTCGGCAATGGCGCTGTCGGTGCTGGTGGCGCTGACCCTGTCGCCGGCCTTGTGCGCCACGATCCTCAAGCCGCCGAAGCCGGATCACGGCAACGGTGGTTTCTTCGGTGCATTCAACCGCTGGTTCGAGCGCAGCGCCGGGCGCTACCAGGGCATTGTCGGCACGCTGCTGCAGAAGAGCCTGCGCATGATGCTGATCTATCTGGCGCTGGGCGGCGTGATGGTGTTTCTGTTCCTGCGCATGCCCACGGCATTTCTGCCGGATGAAGATCAAGGCACCTTGATGGTGATGGCGCAGCTGCCGCCGGGTGCGACCCAGCAGCGTACGCAGCAGGCGATGCGTGAGGTGCAGAAATACTTCCTGGCGCAGGAGCCGGTGAAGTCGATCTTCACCGTGGCCGGCTTCAGCTTCAGCGGTCAAGGCCAGAACGCGGGCATGGGCTTCGTGCATCTGCGCGACTGGTCGCTGCGTCCGGGCAGCGATCAGAGTGCACAGGCGATTGCGCAGAAAGCCAATCGTGCGCTATCGCAGGTCGTGCGCGACGCCAGCATTTTCGTGATTGCGCCGCCGCCGATCCGGGCGCTCGGCACCTCGTCCGGCTTCGATGTGCAGATGCAGGATCTGGGTGGTGTCGGTCATGACGTCCTGGTGCAGGCGCGCAATCAGTTTCTGGCTCTGGCGGCGCAGCGGCCCGAGCTGGTCGCGGTGCGCCCCAACGGCATGGATGACACGCCGCAGTTCAAGATCGATGTCGATGCGGATCAGGCCGGTACGCTGGGCGTGGCGATGAGCGACGTCAACACCACCTTGTCGACCCTGCTGGGCGGGACCTACATCAACGATTTCATCGACGGCACGCGGGTCAAGCGGGTCTACATGCAGGCCGATGCGCCGGCGCGCATGTTGCCGGACGATATCAAGCGCTTTCATGTGCGCAACAACACCGGTGCGATGGTGCCGCTGAGTGCGTTCTCGACCGCGTACTGGACCTATGGTTCGCCCAAGCTGGAGCGCTACAACGGGCAGTCGTCGATCGAAATCCTGGGCGCGCCGGCGCCAGGTGTGAGTTCGGGTGAGGCGATGGCCGCGGTTGAGCAGATCATGCAGCAGCTGCCTGCGGGCATCAGCTATCAGTGGACCGGGCTGTCGTATCAGGAGCGCTTGTCGGGTTCGCAGGCCCCGGCGCTGTATGCGCTGTCGATGCTGATCGTGTTCCTGTGTCTGGCGGCGCTGTATGAAAGCTGGTCGGTGCCGTTCGCAGTGATGCTGGTGGTGCCGCTGGGGGTGATCGGCGCATTGGTTGCGGCCGGTCTGCGCGGACTGTCCAATGACGTCTACTTCCAGGTCGGCTTGCTGACGACGATCGGTCTGTCGGCCAAGAACGCGATCCTGATTGTCGAGTTTGCCAAGTCCGAAATGGATCGACGGGGAGTGCCGTTGATCGAGGCGACGATGACCGCAGTGCGCTTGCGCCTGCGCCCGATCCTGATGACCTCGCTGGCCTTCATGCTCGGCGTGCTGCCGCTGGCGATTGCCAGCGGTGCCGGCTCCGGCAGCCAGAACGCGATCGGCACCGGTGTGCTTGGCGGCATGCTCAGTGCCACCGTGCTTGGTCTGTTCTTCATCCCGGTGTTCTTCGTGATGGTGCGCAGCGTGATCAAGCCGAAGCGGACGTCCGACACGGCGTCAACGTCGACACCGGAGGTGCCGCGATGAAGCGTTCGACTTTCCTGGTCGCAGTGACGGCGGTCGCGAGCGCTGTGTTGAGCGGCTGCGTCAGCATGGCGCCGCACTATCAGCATCCCGAGCCGGCCGTGCCGGCGGTGTGGCCGCAGACGGACCGCGCTGCGGCGGCGGATGCTTCCGTTATCGCCGATATCGGCTGGCAGCGCTTCCTGCAGGATGCACGGCTGCGTGAGCTCGTGGCGCTGGCGCTGCAGCAGAACCGCGACCTGCGCGTTGCCACGCTGAACATCGAGCGCGCGCAGGCGCAGTACCGCATCCAGCGTGCGGATCTGCTGCCCGGCATCGCCGCGAGCGGCAAGGAGTCTGCGCAGAAGATACCGGCGACGGTGTCGCAGAGCGGAGTGGAAACGATCTCGCGTCAGTACAGCGTGGATCTGGGCGTCACCGCATACGAACTGGATCTGTTCGGGCGCGTGCGCAGCCTGAAGGATCAGGCCTTGCAGACCTATCTGGCGCAAGCCGAGACACAGCGCAGCGCGCAGATCAGCCTGATCGCGGAAGTTGCCAGTGCGTGGCTGCAACTGGGTGCCGACCAGACCCGGCTGCAGCTGGCCGAGGACACCTATGCCAGTCGCGGCAAGACCTATGAGCTGACGCAGCGACGGCATGCGCTGGGCGTGGCGTCCGCGCTGGACCTCGCGCAAGCGCGCAGCAGCGTGGAGTCGGCACGCGCGGAACTGGCCAGCTATCGGAGTCAGGTCGCGCAGGATCGCAACGCACTGCAACTGCTGGCCGGCGCGCCGGTGCCGGAGGCCTTGCTGCCGGATGCGTCGGTCGAAACCCTGGCGGTGCTCGATGAACTGCCGGCCGGCGTGTCGTCGGCCGTGTTGCAACAGCGTCCCGACGTATTGGCGGCAGAGCATCAGCTGATCGCAGCCAATGCCAACATCGGCGCGGCGCGTGCGGCGTTCTTTCCGCGCATCAGTCTGACCGCGTCTGCCGGCACCGCCAGTACCACCTTGTCGGGCCTGTTCGACAGCGGCAGTGGCGCGTGGTCGTTTGTGCCGCAGATCAGCCTGCCGATCTTTGCCGGCGGCGCCAACACGGCCAATCTGGACGTCGCCCATACCGAGCGCGAAATCACCCTGGCGCAGTACGACAAGACCCTGCAGACGGCATTCAAGGAAGTCGCTGACGCCCTGGCGCTGCGTGCCACCGTGGACGAGCAGCTGGCGGCGCGGCAGGCGCTGGTCGACGCCACGACGCAGGGCTACGCGCTGTCTGAAGCGCGCTACCGCAAGGGTGTGGACAGCTATCTGACCCTGCTGGATGCGCAGCGCTCGCTGTACGCCGCGCGGCAGAGTCTGATCAGTGCGCAGCTGGCACGGCAGACCAATCTGGTCACCTTGTACAAAGTGCTGGGCGGCGGTTGGAGCGCGGGCGATGCTGCCAAAGCTGACACGCCTTCCAACTGAAGCGGGTACAGCGCGGCGCTGACGGGCTCAGTGCGGCTTGCGCCGGTGTCGTGGCGACGTTGGCCGCCTCAGCGGTCATCTGCAACCGCGGGGCGGCTGCCGCGCCATCCGATAGGAGGCGTAAGCTAATCGGCACGAAGGTGGCGCACCGACCCTGATCGCGTGACAAAGCATGCGATCCGGAACGGTGACAGCCCTGTTGGCGCACCGCACCCGGTCCGTCCCATCGAGGATCGCCATGAACGAAAAACATCTGATCGGCGCATTGTTCTACGCGGCCCTGCCGTTCCTGATCGGCGTGTACATCATTCTGGTCGACGCCGGCGTCTTCAAGGACAAGAGTGGCCACGACGAGTTCTATCAGTGGATCAAGAGCAATCGCGTGCCGTTTCTGCTCGGGGGCATCCTGTTGATAGTCTTTGCGGTGTTCGAGTTCCTGCGTTATCTCGGCGCATTCACTTCCGGCTAATCGGCGGATAGCTCGCGCATCAGCACCGTGGCATAGGTCCCGGGCGGTAGCTGGAATCGAACCTGCAGCACGTCGGGTTCAGGCCATTGCCACTGCAGATCCTGGGAGAACAGCCGCAGCGCGCGGCGGTCCTGATCGAGCCCGGCGCGTTCCAGTCCCGACTTCAGCGCGTCGCAGTCCTGAAGCGCGTGTTGCTCCAATGCGAGTGCCGCGCCGGTGGTCGGCAGGCTGCCACGGCCCCACAGCGGGCCCGACGGATGAATGTCGCCGCTGGCGAGGCGCTCAGCCAGCGCATCCGAATAGGCCTCAGGCCCGAACCACGAACGCGAGCCGGACAGCGACCAGACTTCGCCGTCCAGTGCCTGATCCCAGTTGTGCTGACGCACGCGTTCGGCCAGCACCAGATTGAACAGTTGCGAGCGCACCGCCGACAGCAGCATCGAGCGCGTGTTGCGGTCGACGCGCTTGCCGGCAAACATGGCTTCGGCCCGCGCGACGTTGGCGCCGCCCAGTCCGAAGCGCTGATCACCGAAGTAGTTGGGCACGCCGCGGGTGGTGATGGCCTGCAGGCGCTGCTCGGCCGCGGCCGTATCTCCCTGCACGTTGCGCAGGTGCAGCGTGAAGCGATTGCCCTGCAGCGCGCCACGCTTGAGCTTGCGCCGATGGCGATGCTGTTCCAGCACCGTGATGCCTTCGTGCGGAAATGCCGACCAGTCCGGATCGGGCTTGCCCGGCAGATGCACCGTGAACACCTGCGTGGTCACGGCATCGCGGTCCTTGAGGCCGGCGTAGCCGACGTCCACCGGATTGACGCCGGCGTAGCGCGCCAGTTCCTTGGCCACCCAGTCGGTGTTGGCGCCGCGTTTGCGCACCAGCAGCCAGGCATGATCGCCGTCGCCATCGGGGGCGATGCTCTGCAGCTCGTCGACGACAAAGTCTTCCGGGGTGCTGCGCAGGGTCGCCTGCAGCGGCGGACCGCCGTGGGCGTAGGGCAAAGTGCTCATGCGCGGGGCGCGAGCTTTGCGAAGAGGTCGTAGTCGTCGGCGTCGGTCACTTCGACCTGGATCCGCTGACCTGGCAGCGGCTTGGCGATGCCTTCGACGTAGACGCGGCCGTCGATCTCGGGAGCGTCGGCCCACGACCGCGCGATCACGCCTTCTTCATCGATTTCATCGACCAGCACTTCGATGGTCTGACCGATCTTGCGCTGCAGCTTGGCGTAGCTGATCTCCGCCTGCTTTTCCATGAAGCGCTGGTGACGTTCTTCCTTGACCTCTTCCGGCACTGCGCCGGGCAGGGCGTTGGCGTCCGCGCCTTCGACCGGTGAGTACTTGAAGCAGCCGACGCGATCGAGCTGCGCCTGTTCCAGCCAGTCCAGCAGCAGTTCGAAGTCCTGCTCGGTCTCGCCGGGGAAGCCGACAATGAAGGTGCTGCGCACGGTCAGATCCGGGCAGATGGCACGCCATGCGGCGAGACGTTCCAGAGTGTTCTCCGCAGCTGCGGGCCGCTTCATCGCCTTGAGCACGCTGGGCGACGCGTGCTGGAACGGGATGTCGAGGTAGGGCAGTACCTTGCCCTCGGCCATCAGCGGAATCACCTGATCGACATGCGGGTATGGATAGACGTAATGCAGGCGCACCCAGGCACCGAGTTCGCCCAGCCCGCGGCACAGGTCCAGCATCCGGGTTTCGTACTCGCGGTCGCGCCACTGGCTCCTGGCGTAGCGCAGATCGGCGCCGTAGGCGGAGGTGTCCTGCGAGATCACCAGCAGTTCCTGCACGCCGGCCTTGACCAGCTTTTCGGCCTCGATCAGAACCTCACCCACCGGGCGCGAACGCAGCTTGCCGCGCATCGACGGGATGATGCAGAAGCTGCAGTGGTGATTGCAGCCTTCGGAAATTTTCAGATAGGCGTAGTGCCGCGGGGTCAGTTTGACCCCTTGCGGCGGCAGCAGATCCAGAAACGGATCATGCGCCGGCGGTACCGCCAGATGCACCGCGTTCATCACGCTGGTGAAGTCCTGCGGTCCGCTGATCGACAGCAGATCGGGGAACTTCTCGCGCACGATATGGCTCTTGGGTCCGGTGCCGAGGCAGCCGGTAACGATGACCTTGCCATTCTCGGCCATCGCTTCGCCGATCGCGTCCAGCGACTCCTCGACCGCGGCGTCGATGAAGCCACAGGTGTTGACCACCACCACATTCGCCTCGTCGTAGCTCGGCACCGTCTCGTAGCCTTCCGCGCGCAGCTGCGTGAGGATGCGTTCCGAATCGACCAGGGCTTTGGGGCAACCCAGCGAGACGAAGCCGACCTTGGGCGGTTCGGCGGATTTGAGCGGCGGGGTGCTGGCGTTGGGCTCGGCGGCCATAGGGCTGGCAGATGCTGTGCGGTGAAGGACGCATAGTGTAGCGTTTGCCTCACCCGGCAATGACGCCTGACCCCCACCCTGGAGCGCCCGATGAGCCACTATTTCGAGTCCGACGATCTGAAGAAGTTCGGTGATATCGGCCGCCACGCCAAGTCGCTGGCCGACCAGTTCTTCAAATACTACGGCGCCGTCACCGGCACCGACGGCGCGCTGACCAAGCGCGAAAAGTCGCTGATCGCGCTGGCGGTGGCGCATTCCGAGCGGTGCCCGTACTGCATCGACGCCTATACCACGGCGTGTCTGGAAGCCGGTGCCAATCCGGAGCAGATGACCGAAGCCGTGCACGTGGCTGCGGCCATGAAAGCCGGAATCACGATGGTGCATGCGGTGCAGATGAACAATCACCTGGACAAGCTGGTGATGTGAGCCGGAATCCGCCGTCTGTGGACGATCGAACACAAATGCCGGACTGAAAGTGCATCGGCTGGATACGGTGGTCCGTATCATCCTGCTCAAGCCGCATCACGCGGTCGCCCACTGATCCGCCGGAGTCCGTTCGCCATGGCCGTTGTGATCGCCTTGCTTTGCGTGTTTCTGCTGGCCTACGCCAACGGCGCCAATGACAACTTCAAGGGTGTCGCCACCCTGTTCGGCAGCGGCGTGTCGGACTATCGCAAAGCGCTGAACTGGGCCACCGGCATGACCCTGCTGGGCTCGCTGGTTGCAGTGCTGGTGTCGACGCAGCTGATCGCCACCTTCAGCGGCAAGCAGTTCGTCAGTGCGCAGACTTTGCAGCTGGCGGGCTTCCCGCTGGCGGTGTGCGCGGCCTGCGCCGCGACCGTGCTGCTGGCGACGCGCTTCGGCCTGCCGATCTCAACGACGCATGCGCTGGCGGGCGGCCTGCTCGGTGCCGCCTTCGCGGCGCCGGACTCGGTCATCGACTGGGCGCGTGCCGGGCGTTCGATCTTTTTGCCACTCGCCGTGGGCCCGGTGCTGGCGGTCGTCGCTGCGGTAGTGCTGTACCCGGCCTTGCGTGCGCTGCGTTCGGCGCTGGGCGTGAGCAGCCAGACCTGTGTCTGCTTCGGCGACGTCTGGGTGCCTCAGGCCGATGGTACGGCAGCCAGCCAGTTGCGCCTCAGTGTTGCCGATCAAGCCGAATGCCGGCAGCGGTACGCTGGCCACGTGCTGGGCGTGCCGGCGCAGCGGCTGATCGATGGACTGCACTATCTGTCCGCCGGCGTGGTCAGCTTCGCCCGCGGTCTCAATGACACACCCAAGATTGTTGCGGTCACGCTGCTGGTGGCGCCGTTCATGACCTTGAACGCAGCGTTTCCAGTCATCGGTGTTGCCATCGCCGCGGGTGGCCTGCTCGGCGCGCGGCGTGTGGCGGCGACGATGTCGCAGAAAATCACCGCGATGAATCCGGGGCAGGGTCTGTCGGCCAATCTCGTGACCAGTGCCCTGGTGCTGGCGGCGTCGCCGCTGGGGTTGCCGTTGTCGACCACGCATGTGTCCTGTGGGGCCTTGTTCGGCATTGGCGCCGTGACCGGGCAGGCGCGCTGGCGCACGATTTCCGGCATTGTCATGGCGTGGATCATCACGCTGCCGATGGCTGCGCTGCTGGGTATGCTGTTCATGCGCCTGAGTCTGAACTTCAGTTAGGAAAAAATAGATGGACGACTATCAATCTGCCGCCGCCGATGTCACTGCCAAGGTCCGTGACTATTACGGGGAGGTGCTGAAATCCTCCGCCGATCTGCAGACCAGCGCCTGCTGCACCGCCGAGGCAATGCCGCTGCATCTGTCGCGCCTGCTGGCGGACATCCATGACGAGGTCAAGGATCGCTTTTACGGCTGCGGGTCGCCGATCCCCCCGGCGCTGACGGGCGCCACCGTGCTCGATCTCGGTTGCGGCAGCGGTCGCGACGCCTACCTGATGTCGCGGCTGGTCGGTGCCGAGGGGCGCGTGATCGGGGTCGACATGACCGAGGCACAGCTCGAAGTCGCACGCCGGCATCTGGACTGGCATGCGGACAAGTTCGGCTATGCCAACGTCGACTTTCGTCACGGTTACATCGAGGATCTGGCGGGTGCGGGCATTGCCGACAACAGCGTTGATGTCGTGGTGTCCAACTGCGTGCTCAACCTCTCGCCGGACAGACCGCAGGTCTTCCGCGAGATCTTCCGCGTGCTCAAGCCTGGCGGTGAGCTGTACTTCTCCGATGTGTTTTCCGATCGCCGCGTGCCGGCGACGTTGACGCGGGATTCGGTGCTGCTGGGAGAGTGCCTGGGCGGTGCGATGTACGTGGAGGACTTCCGTCGTTTGATGGCACAGGTCGGATGCCTGGACGTCCGCACCTGCAGCAGCGCGCCGATTGCGCTGCTCAATCCGCAGATCGCCGGGAAGCTCGGCAACATCCAGTTCCGTTCGCTGACGATCCGCGCCTTCAAGCTGGCGCTGGAAGATCGCTGCGAGGACTACGGCCAGGTCGCGCGCTATCTCGGCACGATCGCCGATCATCCGCACGCCTTCGAGTTGGACGATCATCATCGGCTGGAAATCGGGCGGCCGATGCTGGTCTGCGGCAATACGGCTGACATGCTCGCCGCGACGCGCTATGGCGCGCATTTCCAGATTGACGGCAGCAAGACGACGCACTTCGGTCTGTTCGACTGCGCGCCGCCGGCTCTCGACAGCGGCGACAAGCCCGCTGGCGCCTGTTGCTGAGATCACGATGAACGCACCTGCCGACGGTAACGCCGCAGTCCGCGCCTACGACTTCGAGGCGGCGCTGGAGACGGCCGGGCTCGATCTGAGCCCACAGTCGATCGACATCCTGCAGCTCAACGTCACCAAGCTGTGCAACCAGGCGTGCCGGCATTGTCACGTTGACGCGTCGCCCGCCCGCACCGAGGCGATGACGCGCGAAACCATCGAGCAGTGCCTGCGCGTGCTCGAAGCGCATCCGCAGATCGGAGCGCTGGATATCACGGGCGGCGCGCCCGAGCTGCATCCGGATTTCGAGTATCTGGTCGAACAGGCGACCGCGCTGGGACGGCATGTGATGGTGCGTCACAATCTGACCGTGCAGCTCGACGGGCATCCGGTCAGCAAGCGCTCGATGGCACATCTGCCGGCGTTCTTCGCGCAGCACAAGGTCGAGGTGATTTCATCGCTGCCGTACTACCAGCAGTACTTCACCGATGCGCAACGCGGCGGCGGCGTATTCAAGAAAAGCATCGAAGCGATGCAACGACTGAATGCGGTCGGTTATGGCA
This sequence comes from Nevskiaceae bacterium, assembly GCA_041555955.1. Lineage (GTDB taxonomy): Bacteria > Pseudomonadota > Gammaproteobacteria > Nevskiales > Nevskiaceae > Solimonas. The sequence continues at coordinate 3,781 of JBFFJL010000032.1, read as the reverse complement.
TTGACGGCAGTGGGCTGATCTTCAATCTGGTCTACAACCCGGTCGGCCCGTATCTGCCGGCGTCACAGGCCGAGCTTGAAGCCGAATACAGGAAGCATCTGCAGCAGGAATTCGGCCTGCACTTCAATGGTCTGTTCACGATTACCAACATGCCGATCCACCGCTTCAAGCTGCACCTGCAGAAAAGCGGGCAGTACACCGCGTACATGGACAAGCTGCTGGCTGCGTTCAATCCGGCCGCCGCTGCGGGCGTGATGTGCCGCAACCTGATCAGCGTCGATCACACCGGCGCGCTGTTCGACTGCGACTTCAATCAACAGCTCGGCATGACGCTGCAGCCACGTTCGACGATTTTCGAGTTCGACTACGACGCGCTGATGCGGCGACGCATCCGCTTTGAGGATCACTGCTTCGGCTGCACTGCCGGTGCGGGATCATCCTGCGGCGGCGCCACTGCGTGATGTTGAATCGGTGGCAGGCTGGGGCAGCGTGCCCCAGCCTGCGCAGCTGAGCGTATTCAGGCTTTCGCGGCTGTCCGCTTGACGGTTTTGCGTGCCTTGCCGGGTTTGGCCGCAGTCGGCATGACCCACTCGTACTCTTCAGGCTTGACGTGTCGCGTCTGCAGCCAGAACCGCCAGGTCGACCACGGCCAGATCGTGAAGTTGACGCCGTCCGCGGTCTGATACCAGCTCTGGCAGCCGGTGCTCCAGACCCCGTGCTTGAGGTTGGCCTGCACCTTGTCATTGAACGCGCGCTGCACTTCCGGTTTGACGTCGACGTAGCTCGCGCCGCGCTGGTCGAGCTGCGACATGCAGTCGAGGATGTAGTTCACCTGCGCTTCGATCATGAAGATGATCGAGTTGTGACCCAGCGCGGTATTCGGGCCGACCAGCTGGAACATGTTCGGATAGCCATGGACGGTGACGCCCATGTAGGCCTCCGGCGCACGCTTCCAGTCCTCTCCGAGCGTGTGGCCGTCGCGACCGGTCAGGGTGAATCCCTGCATGTAGATGCGCGGGTCGACGACGAAGCCAGTGCCGAGAACGATGCAGTCGGCCGGACGCTCGACGCCGTCCTGCGTGACGATACTGTGCGCGCGGATCTCGCGGATGCCGTCAGTCACCAGTTCGACGTTCTTGCGATTGAAGGTCGGGTAGTAGACGTTGGAGATCAGCACGCGCTTGCAGCCAATCGTGTAATCCGGTGTCAGCTTGCGTCGTAGTTCCGGGTCCGGCACCTGCTGCTTCAGGAACAGCAACACCAGTTTCTGCAGCATGCGCGCCAGTGGCGGATTGAAAATCGGCCACACGCGCGATTCGTTGCTCCAGTACAGGCGCGCACGGTGCAGCTTGCGCAGCCAGTCGAAGCGTGCAAACAGTTTCTTCGTCAGCTCTGGATAGGAACGCATGTCGCGCGGAATGACCCACGCCGGCGTGCGCTGGAAAACGGTGAGCTGCTTGACCTTCGGTGCGATCTCCGGAACGTACTGGATCGCGCTGCCGCCGGTGCCGATCGAGACGACGTTCTTGCCGCTGAGGTCGTAGCTGTGGTCCCACTGCGCGGAGTGGAACATCTTGCCCTTGAAGCGCTCCATGCCGGGGATTTTCGGGATCTGCGGCACATGCAGCGGACCCGATGCGAGCACCCAATGCCGCGCGAGGATGGTCTGGCCGGTGCTGGTCGACAGGCGCCAGCGGCCTTCGTCCTGCAGGAACTCGGCGCCGGTCACCGCCATGCCGAAGCGGATGTACGGCCGCAGCTTGTAGCGGTCGGTGACGTCGAGAATGTAGTCCTGGATCTCGCGCCAGCCCGGGTAGCGCATGCTCCAGTCGGCTTTCGGGGCGAACGAGTAGGAGTACATGTGCGACTGCACGTCGCAGGCGGCGCCGGGGTAGGAGTTGTCGCGCCAGGTGCCGCCGACCTCGTCGGCCTTTTCCAGGATCATGAAGTCGGTCTTGCCGGCTTCCAGCAGTTTGATGCCCATGCAGAGCCCGCCGAAGCCTGCGCCGACGATGGCCACGTCGGTGTGCAAGGTGGGGAGCGCAGTGCTGCCGTCAGCTGCCATCGGAACATCCTCCAATCTAATGTTTTGGTGTCACGCAAGAGACGCAGCGTGTACCGGTGAATCTAGGCGGGGCATTGACCCCGCTCAATGTCCATGCTGCCCCGCAATTGATAGTTTTGACAGCTACCGGCCGTAGAGCCGCTTGCAGCGCCGTGGTGGAGACCATGACCAGCCGATCGATCTTGGGTTTGATGTACACGATGCAGGGGCTGCAGAAGCTCGGCGAGGACCCGGTGGCGGTACTGGCGCAGCACGGAATCGATCTGGACACGCTGGATCCCAATGCGCGCATCGATCGCACCCAGGAATTGCGGTTGTACACGGAAGTCGCCGAACAGCTGCGTGATCCCGCGGCCGGGTTGCACGTTGGCCGCTTCATGGGTTTCGCCGGCTACGGCCCGCTGACCATGTTGCTGATGACCTGCAACGACACCCTGCATGCGATTGACGAAGGCATCCGCTATCAGGCGCTGACCTATCTGTATTGCACCTTGAGCTTTCAGCGGGGAGAGCAGGACAGCACGCTGAATCTGGCGCCGCCGCCACTGGATCCGCGTGTGCTGCGGTTCCGGGTCGACACCGAGATGTCCGGCACCTTCAAGTTGATCAATGATCTGCAGGCGACCTTGGGCATGGCGCAGCGTCCGTCCCGCGTGGATATTCCATACGCGCGCCCGGACGACGTGAGCGTGTATGAAGCGCATTACGGGTGCACGGTGCGGTTCGGGCGCGATCAGGCGCGATTCTGGATGCACAACGAACTGCTCGACATTCGCTTTCCGACGGCTGACCCGGTTGCGCACGCGGTCTACCGACGACAATGCGATCAGCAGTTGCAGTCCTACCAGAGCGAGTTGTCGGGGCTGGGGCATCAGGTTGGCCGCTATCTGGAGTTGTTCAACGAGCGCTTTCCGGATGCCGCCGAAGTCGCGCAGTTCTTCGGCCTGTCCGAACGCGCGATGCGGCGGCGGCTCGGTGAGGAAGGCGACAGCTTCCGGGATCTGCTGGGCGGTGTGCGTTACGCCAAGGCGCGCGATCTGCTGCGCACGACCGACCTGAACGTCGAAGCGATCGCTGAACGACTCGGCTACTCCGAACCGGCGGCATTCATTCACGCGTTTCAGCGCTGGGCCTCCGTCACGCCGCTGGCCTACCGCAATTCACGCGGCACGCAATAGCGCCAGAGGCCGGGGTCTGGGGCCGTCCCGGAGCATAAGCACATTCCATTTGCGTAAGCCGGGTGCCTGGCCTCGGATGCGGCGCTATGCTGCCGTCCTCGTCAGTAAGGACCAGGAGTCAGACCCATGGCGCGCATCTACGACAACATTCTCCAGACCATCGGCAACACGCCGGTGGTCCGCATCAACCGTCTGGCCCCCGAAGGCATCGACCTGTTCGTCAAGGTCGAGGCGTTCAATCCACTGGGCTCGGTCAAGGACCGCCTCGCGCTGGGCGTGATCGAGGACGCCGAGAAAAGCGGCGCGCTCAAGCCGGGGATGACTGTGGTCGAAGCCACCAGCGGCAACACCGGCATTGGTCTGGCGATGGTCTGCGCGCAGAAAGGCTATCCGCTGGTGGTGACGATGGCCGAAACCTTCAGCGTCGAGCGCAGACGCCTGATGCGCTTCCTCGGCGCCAAGGTGGTGCTGACACCAGCAGCGGAGAAGGGCACCGGCATGGTCAACAAGGCCAGGGAACTGGCCGAGGCGCACGGCT
>JBFFJL010000031.1:0-16533 GCA_041555955.1 Nevskiaceae bacterium | reverse complement strand
GGGGCCGAGGGGCGCGTGATGCGCAGTACCGACAGCGGTGCGACCTGGATTGCCGAACCGACGGATACGAAATTGACGCTGCTCGCCGTCGCGGCCAATAGCGATCACCAGATTGCCGTCGGCCAGATGGGTGTCGCGCAGGTGCGCGATGCAGCCGGTCGATGGACGACGGTCGCTACCGGAACCGAAGAGCGTCTGATGGGTGTGGACCTTGACGATTCCGGGCACGCGGTTGCGGTCGGATCGTTCGGTGTGGTTCTGCGTTCCGACGATGGAGGCAAGCAGTGGAGCGCCGTGGCCATCGACTGGGCCGCACTGATCGATGGCGGACTGGAGCCGCATCTCTATGCGGTGCAGGCGCTGGGTAACGACACGTTTCTGGCGGTCGGAGAGTCCGGACTGATCCTGCACAGCGCCGATGGCGGGCAGACCTGGACGCGACGCAATCAAGGTGACGCCTCGCTGTTCGCGCTCCACGTTCGTGCCGATGGTGTTGGGTATGCCGTGGGGCAAAGCGGCACCTTGCTGAAGACGCTCGACCACGGTGAGCAGTGGACCCAAGTTGAGGTGCCGACACGCGCCAATCTGCTGGGCGTGCACGCCATGGACGACGGTCGTGTCGTGGTGCCAGGCATGCGTGAAATGCTGGTCAGTGCCGACGATGGCGCGAGCTGGGAACAACTCAGGGACGGCGACATTGCTCGGGTCTGGTATGTCGGCGCGGCGTCGGCAGCCGGCAGCCGGGACGTCATCGTGGTGGGGCAGACCGAACGGATCGCACGCGTTGGCGACGGCGGCTGATCCGTTGTGCTGGTGATTCGGGGACGAGCGGGGATCGGGTCGGTTGCGGACCACCGGAGCGTGGGTTTGGGGCAAAGGCTGCGGCGGGTATTACAACGAGGAGATATATAAAGATGGATGTTCAATCGATGAAGCTCGCCAGAGGCGCGGTTCTTGCCGCTGCCGCGGCGATGTCGGGTAACGCCATCGCCGATGGTGGCTTCGGCGATCTCAATTTCAGTGGATTTCTGCGTTTCGAGTCGGCCTACAAGCTGGGCGGCGACGAAAATCCGTTCAATCAGGGGGGGAACCTGTTCAATGGCGTTCCAGTCGAACGCAGCGGCGGAATTCCACCCAGCGAAGTCGGACTGTTCAATGATGTCGAAACGCGACAGATTGCGCAGACGGACAATGACTTCAACCTGATGTATGTCCGCGGGCGTCTGGATCTCGGCTACAAGATCAGTTCGAACTTCAATTTCGTCGGCAGCGTGCGTGCGATTTACGACCCGGTGATCTACGACGAATTCAATCCGTCGCAGGTCGACAGCCAGGCATGCTGCGACTTCTATCAGCAACCCAATTATTTCGAGTACGCCATCGAAGGCGGTGGGCGTGCCAATCCGCTGGAATGGGCCGGCCGCGATTACATGGTCGACATTCCGACCTTGTATGTCGATTACCAGAATGGTCCGCTGCTGATCCGTGCCGGCAACCAGCAGATTGCCTGGGGCCAGGCGCTTTTCTTCCGGGTGCTCGATGTGCCCAATGGCCTGGACTTCCGACGCCACTCGATCCTCGATTTCGCGTCGGAGGAATACTCGGACAAGCGCGTGCCGGCGCTGGGGCTGCGCGTGTCCTACCAGCTCAGTGAAAGCTGGGAACTCGACAGTTTTGCGCAGAAATTCCAGTCGACCGTGTATGGCAATGCCAACACCCCGTACAACGTCATCGCGTCGCAATTCACCGTGCGCGACTACTACGACGACTACAGCGACGAGATCAACTACGGCGCACGCGTGCGCGGCAGCATCGGTGACTTTGGCGTTCAGGCCATCTACGCCTATCGCTACAACCCGGATGGCGTGTTCCGCTGGACCCAATCGGGTGTCAATCGCGGCCTGCCGGGCGAGTTGCCCAATGTCATCCCCGGTCTGACCGACAACCTGGGCAACATCCTGCAGGGCGTCGTCGATCTGCTGGGCGGCAGCATTCCTGCAACCGGCGCGATCCTCGCGCAGACACCGTTCGAGGTCGATCCCACCGGTGTGCACTCGGCCGAGGAATGGTTTACCTACGCTGCGATGGCGCGCCTTGATGCACTGGAAGGACTGAACGCTTCGATCGAGGATTTTCCGGCGACGGCGCTGCTGCTGGCGCAGCCGGTCGACTCTGATGAAGCTGCGCGCCGCGAACTGGATCTGTTCTTCCAGCTGTCAGGAGGTTTGCGCGGGCACATCGAGCGGCAGTACTTCCGCGAGCGCGTGTTCGGCCTGGGCACCAGCTACGTGGTACTGGGTGAGCCCGGATCTTTCCTGGATCAGCTGATCATCAATCTCGAAGCGACGTACGTGCCAGACCGCAAGTTCACCAATATCTCGCTCGGTCAGCAGTTCATCGAGCAGGACGAGTGGACCACCGCGCTGGTGATGGAGAAGTACCATCGCTTCACGCAGGCATTCCCGGCGACCTATTTCGTGTTCCAGTACATGCACAAGTCGGAGAGCGATATCTTCGGCCGGCATCTGAGCGGCTTTGGGGCGACGCCGGAGGAATCCATTTCGACGACCGGCGGGATCGATCACGGTTCGAACTATCTGGTGCTGGCATTCCAGCAACCGTTCCCCAGTCTGGTGTGGCGTGCCGACTTTGCAGCGTTGTATGACGCCGAGGGTGGGCTGCTGCTGCAGCCGGCAGTGCGCTGGAAGCCCAACGGTGATTTCACCGTCGAGGCGTTCTACAACTACATCGATACCGTCAGCGGTAATCCCAACAGCAACGCCCTGTCGTCCGCCGAATGGGCCGATGAATTTGCGATGCGGATCAGCTATCAATTTTGAGTCACGGTTCTCCCCCCCTTTTGTGCCGGCGGCGATTGTCGCCGCCGCGCACTCTCTTTCGGGGTTGGACATCGTAGTCCGGTGCAGTCGACAGCGCGCGTGGAGCAGCAATGCACATAAGACGATTTGACGGCGGCTACAGCCGCCGTCACTTTCTGGGGCAAATGCTGCGCGGCGTGCTTGCGACCGGTGTGCTGATGCCCCTGTACAAGGCGATGGCGGCCAGCGGCGATATCACCAAGGTCTATCCGGACGAACTGCTGTCGGTCGATGCCTACACCCACGGCAGGATCAAACCCGGCGATCTGATTACTGCCGACAACGTCGATTTGGTCGCCGACCTGATGGAGCCTGCCAAGCTGTATCAGGTGCGCAAACTGGGCCGTCAGTTGAAGGTGATGCCGACGACCACCGATGTGATGCGCCTGAGTCCCTGGGACTATCTGGAAGCCACGTTCCGCAACAAGGGCCGTGCGCGCTTCGACGCCAAGGGCAATGTCGTCAATGACGATGGCAAGCCCTGGATCGGCGGCTCGCCGTTCCCGGACCCGACTTCGGCGTTGGAAGTCTTTGCCGGGCAGACCATGAGCTGGGGGCGGCATGACGCGTCGATGTACGCGTTCAAGGAATACGACCTCGATCCCGACGGCACGCTGGCCTACCGCTATGAAGGGGCCTGGGCCGAGATGTCGCCGATCGCGCGGGTCAGCATGGAACCGAAGCCCTATTGGCCGGGGCACGAGGACAAGCTGCGCTATCAGAGCATCGTGTTCACGGCACCGAACGACTTTCTCGGCACCTCGTATCTGAACATCTGGGACTACGATCAGAACACCTTTCCGGAGCTGTATGGCTACATTCCGGCGTTCAAGCGCATCCGTCAGTTTCCGACCGACCAGCGTTTCGAACCGCTGGTGCCGGGCGGCTCACTGTATCTGTCGGATGCCTGGGCCGCGGGCGATCCGCTGCACACCTGGGGCAACTACACCATCGTCGGTCGCGGGCCGCTGCTGGCCGGGATATCGGGCGGCTGGAATCCGGGCCATCCGAACTGGGAGCACACGACCCACGGCGGCAAGGATGGCCAGCTGTTCTGGGACACCGAGGTTGAACTGGTCCCCGAAACCATCATCGTCGACGCCGAGCCGGTGAAGTTTCCGCGTGCGCCGGTGGCCAGGAAGCGCGTGTGGTTTGATGCACGCACCTTGTTGCCGGTGGCCATGGTGTCCTACGACCGTCGCGGTGACGTGTTCCGCTCGTTTGACGGGGCCTATGGCTTGTGCGAGGCCGGCGACAAGTCGGTGATGGACGGCGCTCATCCGTACTGGTCCTGGGGACATGTCCACGCCTTTGATGTGCAGACCGGGCGCATGACGCGTCTGGAGCAGGTCAGGGAAGTCAGCGGCGGACACCAGATGCAGGTCAACGAACCGGCGATCTACGAACGCTATCTGACCAAGAACGCCCTGACGCGCCTGGCTCGCAGCTGACAATTGTCATTCATGCCTTGTTCGGCCTGAGACTGTGGCTCAGGCGTCAGTCCGTCCGTACAGGAGCACGACGCAGGCGTGCGCCTGCGCGCCCATGACGTCGCAGGTTTCGCTGGCAAACGGAGTCCTGCCGCCGGCGGTGACGACGAAGGTTTGAGTCGTGGTGTGTTCTCTTCGTGGATCTGCAGCCGTAACGATCGGTCTCGTCAAGGCCCCTGCGCCTCAGGGGCAGCGTGGCGGCGCGGCACCGCCCATCGGGGTAGGGCCGTCACTGTCCAGCCTGCCCAGACTGCCCGGACTGCGGCACGCAACGGCATCGGCGGCGCATGCGCAGACCGGGCCAACGACGAAGAGGAGATCAAGATGGCATTCGAATTCAACGGCAAGGTTGTGCTGGTGACTGGCGCCGCATCCGGCATCGGCCTGGCGATCGCACGGAAGTTTCTGCAGGCGGGGGCGACCGTGGTCGCGACCGACATCGATGCTGCAGCACTGCAGGCGGTCCAGGTCGATCCGGCACAGGCGTCGCGCTGGGTCGCGCGAACCCTGGACGCTGGCAACGCGGCGGCGATCCGCGAGGGCATCGCCTGGATCGACGCCCAGCAGGGTCGCCTCGATGCCCTGATCAACAATGCCGGTCTGGCGCGGCTGCAGTCCATCGCGGAGCTCAGCGAAGAGGCCATCGACCTGCAGTTCAACGTGCTGCTGAAAGGGCCGATGCTGGCCGCGCGTGCCGCGATGCCGATGCTGGAACGCAGCGCCGGCTGCATCGTTAATATCGCCTCAATCGCCGCGGTGATCCAGGCCGCAGGGCACGCCTGCTACAGCGCGTGCAAGGCCGGTCTGGTCAAGTTCACTCACGATCTGGTCAAGGAGCATCCAAGCGTTCGCTCCAATGTGATCCTGCCGGGCTTCATCGATACGCCGATCCTGCGGGCCTACGGCGAGGGCGAGGCGCTGGAAACGATCAAGCGCGATCTGGCGACCCATATTCCGCTGCGCCGCCTGGGGCGGGCCGAAGACATTGCCGATGCCGTGCTGTATCTGTGCTCGCCGCATGCCGCCTACGTCTCCGGCGCCGAACTGGTGGTCGACGGCGGCGTCATCAGTACGACACTGGAAAACATGTAACTGAGCCCGGCATCCCGGTCCGGACTGCCGGGCCGGCGTTCACCCTATTCTTTGGGGTAGTGCGGAGTGGACATGATCTGCGGACACTGCGACCACCAGAAAACCAGAATCAGACGAGGAGATGGACGATGTCGAGCAGCGCACGCCACTGGTATTTCAATCAGCGCCCCGCGGGCGATATCGACGACCAGACCCTGGTGCTGCGCGAGGAGCCGCTCCCCGCGCTCAAGGATGGCGAGTTTCTGGTGCGTTCGGTGTACATGTCGCTGGACGCAACCAATCGCGTCTGGCTCAGCGACTGGGACATCTACATGGAGCCGGTGCATCTGGGCGATCGCATGCGCGGCTTTGTCGTCGGTGAGGTCGTGAAGTCGCTCAACTCCGGTTATGCCGCAGGCGATCTGGTGGCCGGCCTCAGCAGCTGGTCGGACTACATTATCGACAACGGCGCGGCGATGCAGAAGCTGCCGCCGATTCCGGGCCTGAGTCTGGCCGACGCTTTTGGCATCCTGACCGTGGCTGGCCCGACCGCGCTGGTCGGTCTGATGGAGATCGGCAAGCCGAAGCCGGGCGACACCGTCGTGGTCACTGCGGCTGCGGGTGCGGTCGGCATGCTGGTCGGTCAGATTGCCAAGATTCACGGCTGCCGCACCATCGGCATCGCCGGTGGTGCCGAAAAATGCGGTTGGCTGCGCGATTTGGGTTACGACGAGGTGGTCGACTACAAGCACGAGAATGTGGTCGAACGTCTGCGGGCGCTGGCGCCGGACGGCGTCGACGTGCTGTTCGAGAATGTCGGTGGCGAGGTGCTGGATGCCGGCCTGACCGTGATGAAGGATTTCGGACGCGTGGTCATCTGCGGTCTGATCTCGACCTACAACGCCTCCGGTCCGGTGCCGGGGCCGTTCATGTTCCGCAATGTCATCATGCGGCGTCTGACGATTCAGGGCTTCGTGATCCTCGACTACCTGGATCGCTACCCGGAATATCAGATGCAGCTGGCCGGCTGGATGCAGCAAGGCAAGCTGAAGTACCGACTGCACGTGGTCGATGGCCTGGAGAACGCCGTAGACGCACTGAAGCTGCTCTACAGCGGTGGCAATCAAGGCAAGCTGATGGTCAGGATCGGTGACGAGCCGCGCTGAAGCGACTGACGACGATGGAGCTTGCGGCCACGGTTGCAGTTTCAAAGCGGCGTTTGTCGGCGCCTGAGGCCGGCGCTACCATGCGGCCTCGATCCGTTGAGGAGACAGCTGCGGAAGCCGCAGCTGCAACAGAACCGGTGACACGCCGAACCGCGCAGCCTGCGGTCCGTGTGGCAGCCGCAGATCCGCTTGAGGAGTCGCGCTCCGAATCCATGGGCTCGCGCTCCCTGGTGCTGCGTCAAGCTGCGCTGGATCGCCTGAAAGCCCATCATCAGGCGCCATTGGCGCTGGTGCAGGGGCCGGCCGGTTTCGGCAAGACCACGCTGCTGCGCCAGTACAGCGACTACCGTGCCGCGCGTGGCGACCAGATCGCCTGGATGCGGATGGATGCGCAGTCAGCCGATCCGGCGCAGTTCCTGCGCCTGCTGTGCGACGCCGCGGATGGTTTCGACGAGCGCGTGCGGCAGCGCAAGGCGCGGCTGGATCCTCGGCCGCCGACGATCCAGGACTTCAATCGCGCGCTCGGACGCTTGCGCGGCGGTGGCCTGATCGTCGTCGACAATTTCGAGCAGGCCTTTACCGCGGATCTCGAAGGCGTGTTCATGCAGGTGGTGCGCGTGCTGCCGGAGGGTGTGCAGCTGTGCATCGGTTCGCGGGTGCTGCCGTCCGATCGTCTGGTCAGTCTGCGCATGCGTGAACAAATGGTGGTGATCGACGAAAGCGAGCTGCGTTTCGGGCTGAATGAATGCAGCGAATTCTTTCGCGAGGTGCCCGGTCTGACGCCGGCGGATATCGCCGAGATTCATCGTCGCACCGATGGCTGGCCGGCGGCGCTGCAGTGCTTCCGTCTGTGCATGCGGCGTGGTCGCGAGCATCGCAGCCTGGCCTATGCCGGCAAGGGCATGACCCAGGACCTGATCAGTTTTCTGGCGACTGACGTGTTCGAGCAGCTGTCGCCGGAACTGCAGGCCACGCTGTTCGCGCTGTGCGTTCCGGAAAAGCTCAACGGCGAACTGGTCGGCTTCGTCACCGGCACTGAAGATGGCCAAGCTGTCCTCGACGAGATCGAACGTGCCGGCCTGTTTCTGGGGCATGCGGATCTGGAGGGCAGCTGGTATCGCTTCCACAACCTGTTCCGCCAATTCCTGCTGGCACGCATGCGCCAGGAAACCGCGCCGAAAGAACTGCGGCGACGCCAGCGACAGATCGCTGACTGGTTCGCCGAGCACGGTTATCGGGAGGAAGCGATCCAGCACTGCATCGATGCCGGCGAGCCGGACCGCGCCGCCGAACTGCTGGAGGCGGTGATCGACCGCTTGGTCGCGCAGGAGCGCCTGGGTCTGATCGAGCGCTACATCGAACAGTTGCCGATCGACCGCCTGCTGCGGCGGGAAGACCTGATCAGTGCGGCGATCATCGCCTATGGCTTTCGCCGTGCATTCGACAAGGCCAATCGCCTGATCGAAGCGCGCGACGCGGTCCTGAAGGGGTCCATGGATGCGCATGCGTTGGGCGTGCACAACTGCGCCAAGCTGTTTGTGCTGGTGGCGCAGGATCGCATCGACGAACTCGGTCCAGCGGCAAAGGCGGCCAGCGAGCAGCTCAGTGAGCGTGACGGATTCCGTTATGCGGTGACCTTCAACGCGCATGCGGCGTGGCTGGTCGGACGCAGCGAATTCGAGGAGGCGCGCAGCCTGTTACTGAAGGCACGGCCACTGCACGATCGCGACGGCTCGCTGTTCGGGCAGGCTTATCAGGAAGCGGTCTACAGCACTGCGCTGAGCGCCGAAGGTCGCATCACCGACGCGGTGCGTGGACTGTCAGCGGCGCTACGCCATACCGAACAGGAAGCCAGCGGCAGCGTCACCGCGGGTTCGGTGCTGGCGGTATATCTGGCCGACGGCTACTACGAGCAGAACAAGCTGGCCGATGCGCAGGGGCTGCTGAACGATTATGGTCAGTTGGCCGAGCAGCAGGCGATCGTCGATCCGTTGGCAACGATGCTGTTGACCAGCGCGCGGATCGCGTATGAACGCGGCGATCGCACGCAGGCCGAGCAGGTTCTGGAGCGGGCCCTGTATCTCGGCTATCAGCACGATTTTTCGCGCCTGGTGACGTATGCCAAGGCCGAGCGCACACGACAGGCGACGCTGTCCGGCGACCTCGACCTGGCCGAGCGTCGCTTGCGCGAACTGACGCCGGACGCTCACGACGGCGATAACGACGCGCTGCTGTTTCATGCGGGGGAAACCGAAGCGCGCAGTGTGACCCTGGCACGCTATCTGATTCATGTCGGGCGTAGCGGTGAGGCGCGCGGCCTGCTGCAGTCGGAAATCCGTCGCGCCAAGGTGCAGCGACGCCGACGTCGAGAATTGAAGCTGACGGTGATGCTGGCGTTGGCCCAGAACGCCGAAGGGCGCCACAACTGCGCCCGGCGTTCATTGCTGGAGGCGCTGGAGCTGGGCGCCCCTCAGGAATTCGTGCGCAGCTTTCTCGACGAAGGGCCGATGCTGATGCAGCTGCTGAAAGACACCCGTCGCGGCTTCGATCAGTTGCCCAAGCTGGGGCATCAGGATGTTCTGCTGGCCTATCTGGACCATTTGCTGGCCGAAGCCGGCGAAGTGGTCGGCGCGGTGCCGGAAGTCCTGCGGGCTTCGGGGGATGCCGCGATCGCGCCGCAACTGCTCGAAAGCCTGACCGACAAGGAGCGCAATCTGCTGCGTTATGTCTCGCTGGGCCTGTCGAACAAGGACCTGGCGGAGCGCCTGTCGGTGTCGACCAACACCGTCAAATGGCATTTGCGCAATATTTTCGAGAAGCTGCAGATCAGCAATCGCGTGCAGGCGATCGCGGTTGCCCGGCATCTGGGCCTGATCGAATAGTCCGTTGCAGCTTCCGGGCTCCGCCGATGTCGCCGGCGGCATTCTGCGGCCTTCCTTCATCTCATTCAGAGAACTGCAAAAAAGCAGCAGTTGCGCGCGGCTGTCTGGACCTTCGCGCAGGTCAATCCTTTAGGGTGGGGACAGCTTTCCGGCCTTCGACAACTCTACGCACAGACAGACCAGTACACGTTGCTTGACGACGTGACGACAAGTGCAACGGAGGAATGCAGTGAGGCTACTCGTCAGCATTGATAACGGCGGCACGCTGACCGACGTGTGTGCCACCGACGGCAAGACCACGGTCCATACCAAGACTCTGACCACGCCTCACGACCTGACGGAGTGTTTCGTCAAGGGACTGGATGCGTTGTCCGAGAAACTCTATGGCGAATCGGATGTGCCGCGGCTGGTGGCGTCGATCGACTACATCCGCTACTCGACCACCCAGGGCACCAACGCGATCGTGCAGCGCAAGGGGCCGCGGCTCGGCTGGATCGTCAACGATGCATCGGTGACCGCCGCGGTGCGCGAGCACGCACCGGAGCTGTTCGACGCGCTGGTCGGCGATCGCATCCTGGTGGTATCGGCGGACGCCGATGCGCTGAGCCTGACGCATGCGATGTCCAGGCTGGCGTCGGACGGTGCCAATCGCGTCATCGTCGGCTTCGTCGGTGACGAGGCCGCGTTGGCGGAAAAGGCGGTCAAGCGCGTGCTCTATCGCAAATTCCCGCGACATCTGCTCGGTGCGGTGCCGATGCTGTTCGCCTCCGAGCTGTCCCAGGTCGGCGGCGATACCCGGCGTCTGTGGGGTGCATTCGTCAATGCCTTCCTGCATCCGGCGATGGAACAGTTCCTGTACAACGCCGAAAACAAGCTGCGGGTGCATCGTGCGCGCAAGCCGCTGCTGATTTTCCGCAACGACGGCAACTCCACGCGGGTGGCCAAGACCATTGCGATCAAGACCTACTCGTCAGGCCCGCAGGGCGGCGTGGTCGGCGCCGAGGTGCTGCTGAAGCACTACGGCTTGAGCTCGGCGGCGTCGATCGACATCGGCGGCACCACGACCGATATCGCCCTGTTCAATCAGGGTCGTGCCAAGGTCAGCGACTTCGGCGAGATCGAAGGCGCACCGGTTCCGGTCTCGCTGGCCGAGGTGCACAGCATCGGCGCCGGCGGCGGTTCGGTGATCCGCGCCGAAGGCAAGACCATCAAGGTCGGTCCGGAGAGCGTCGGCTCGGCGCCGGGGCCGGCCTGCTTCGGGCGCGGCGGCACCATGGCGACGATCACCGACGCCCTGCTGCTCAAAGGCATCCTGGACCCGAACTCGTTCTTCGGCGGGCGTCTGACGCTGGACGCCGAGCGTGCCGAGCGCGCGGTGCGCAAGCATGTGGCCGAGCCGCTGGGCGTTGAGTTGCCCGAGGCGATCGACGCGATGCTGGACGCCTACCATCGCAAGATTGCCGATGCTCTGCCGAGAACCGGCGGCAAGCTGCCGCAGCTGCTGATGGCCTTCGGTGGTGCCGGTCCAATGAGTGCCTGCGGCGTCGCCGAGCAGGCGGATATCCGACAGATCCTGATCCCGCGCTACGCGGCAGTGTTCTGCGCCTACGGCATCGGCTTTTCCGACATCCAGCACAGCTACCTGACGGCACTGGCGGGCGGCGGTGACGCCGTCGAACAGGCGCGCGCCGAGCTTATCGAACAGGCGCGGCGCGGCATGCTCGCCGAGGGTTTTGAACTGGACGGCTGTCAGCTGGAATTCGATCTGCTCACCGGACAGGGCGACGTCTATCAGCGCACCGCGCTCAACGGCAAGACGCCGGACCTGTCCGGTGCCTTGGGCAAAACGCTGAAAGCGGGCGGCTGGATGGAGCTGCGCGCAACGCGCGCGATCGAAAAGCAGGCGCTGAACGGCGTCGACATGAGCGAGAAACAGCCGGCCAAGGCCGCGTCCACCCGCGGCGCGCAGGCGCAGCCGGTCTATACGCTGGAATCGCTCAAGCCGGGCGACTGGGCCGACGGTCCGTGCCTGGTCGAGGAAGCCTATTTCACAACACAGATCCGGCCGGGCTGGCGCTTCGTCATCACCGCAGCCGGCGACATTCTTGTGCGCCGCTGATGCGGTGCCGGAGGAGTTAGCGAGATGAAAGTATTCGTGACTGCTGCACTGGCGATCGACCTCGACAGCGAAACCTGGACCTGCACGCGCTGCGACGCGCAGCTGGGATCGGCGCGGGCCAACTACAAGGAAGGCCTGGTCGTGCGTGAGCGCAATCCGGCCGAGGTGCACGCACCGATCCTGGACCCGGACCGCTATGAGTTCACGTTCGCGCCGGACCCCGAGTGGTGCCGACTGGTCGAGTATTTCTGCCCGCAGTGCGGACGTCAGGTCGAGGTCGAATACCTGCCGCCGGGGCATCCGCCGACGCACGACATCGAACTGGACATCGATGCGCTGAAGGCGCAGTGGGCCACGCGCGAGCCGCTGAGCGAGCCGGTGCTGGGCCCGGACTTCGTGTCCCCGCAGTGCCATCACCATCACTGATCGTCCCCGGCCTGATCGCCAGGGACTGATCGCTCGCTGAGCCGAGCCTGTCGAAGACCTCATTCGGAGATAAACACATGCGCCGAGTTTCGGTGGATATTGGCGGCACGTTCACGGACTGCTCGCTGGTCTGGGACGGCAAGTACGTGGAGGCCAAGGCGCTGACCACGCATCAGAACCTTGCGCTCGGGTTCAACCAATCCTTGAAGAACGCCTACGAACAGATCGGCCTGCAGTTGCAGGACGTGATGGAGAGCGTGGACTCGGTGCGCTACGCGACCACGCTGGGCACCAACGCGCTGATCGAGCGCAAGGGCCCGCGGGTCGGTCTGATCACCACGGCCGGATACGAAAGCATCGTGCCGCTGTCGCGCGGCCGCGGTTATGGCGAAGGCCTGCCGGACCGTCTGCAGCGCGACCTGCCGATGGCCGAGCGTCCGGAGCCGCTGGTGCCGATCAAGATGATCGTCGGCATCCGCGAACGGATCGGCGAAGGCGGATCGGTGCTGCTGCCGATCGACGCCGAGGACGTGCGTGCGCAGGTGCGCAAGCTGGTCGACAACGGTGTGCAGGCCTTCGTCGTTTCGCTGCTGAACGCGGTGGTCAATCCGGAGCATGAGCTGTTCGTCGAGGACATCATCCGCGAGGAATTCCCGGAACACATGCTCGGTTCAGCGCCGATCCTGCTGTCGCATCTGGTTGGCGGCCGCAAGGGGGAATACGCGCGCACCTCGTCGTGCATCATCGATGCCTTCCTGCATAGCGTGATGTATCACGGCCTGTCGACCTTGGAGCTGAATCTGCGCGAGAACGGCTACCGCAAGCCGATGCTGGTGATCCACAACTCCGGCGGCATGGCGCAGCTGAACTCCACCGATGCGCTGCAGACCATCCATTCAGGACCGGTGGCCGGGATCTACGCGTCCGAGCATCTGGCCGAGCAGAACGAGCTGGGCAACGTGGTCTGCACGGACATGGGCGGCACCTCGTTCGATATCGGGCTGGTGGTCAAGGGCGGCGTGAAGTTCTACGACTTCAACCCGGTGATCGAACGCTGGATGGTCAACATCCCGATGGTGCATCTGGTGACGCTGGGCGCCGGCGGTGGCTCGATCGCGCGGTATGACCGTCTGCGTGAATCGGTTGCGGTGGGCCCGGAGAGCGCCGGTTCCGATCCCGGCCCGGCCTGCTACAACTTCGGTGGCCGCAACGCGACCGTGACCGATTCGGACCTGGTGCTGGGCTACCTGCTGCCCGACCGCTATGCCGGCGGACACATCCAGCTGTCGGAGAAGCGCGCACAGCGCGCGATCGCCAAGGACGTCGCCGAGCCGATGAACATGGACGTGGTCGCGGCGGCGCGGGCGATCCGCCAGAAAGTCGACAACGACATGGCCAACGGCATCGCGCAGGAGTTGCGCGCGCGCGGCTATGAACCGCGCCACTTCACGATTCTGGCCTACGGCGGCAACGGCCCGTTGCACGCCTGCGGCATTGCCGGCGTGCTCGGCGTGCAGCGCATCGTGGTGCCGCCATTCTCCTCGATCTTCTCGGCCGTCGGCGCCGGCAACATGGATCAGATGCACATCCACGAGAAGTCGGTCTATCTGTCGCTGTATGACTCCAACACCCGCGCGCTGCTGTCGGACTTCGACGGCTTCAACGCGATCGTCGAGGAGCTCGAAGCGCGCGGCCGCGAGGATCTGCTGCGCCAGGGCGTGGCGCCGGAGCGCATCAAGCACCGGCTGGAGCTGGACATGCGCTATGGCAACCAGCTGGCGCAGACCGCGGTGGTCGCCGAGTCCAACCGCCTCGACGGCGAGGACGCGATGCTGACCTTGATCGAGGCGTTCTCGCGCGACTACGGGCGTCGCTACGGCGAGGGCAGCCAGGCACCGGAAGCCGGCATCCGCATCAACACCGTGCGCGTGGCCAGCTATTCGCAGATGTCGACACTGGCGCTGCAGGACGTGCTGCCGACGCCCGGCGACACGGCGCAGACGCCGGAGCCGTTCCTGAGCAAGCCCTGCCACTTCGTCGACATTGACAGCGCCCAGGACACGCGTTTCTACGAGCTGGCTGCGCTGCCGTTCGGTTGCAGCGTGCAGGGCCCGGCGGTGGTGCTGTCGGAGGCGACCAGCTTTCTGGTCGAGCCGGGCTGGACGCTGCGCATCGGTCGCTACGGCTGCGGCCTGTTCGAGCGCGCCGCCTGAGCCGCGCTGCTGACACAAGACAAACTGGAGGAATCGCAATGGCTGATGACGTGAAGGGCGGCCGCTCCGTCGAACAATTTCTGAAGGACGCCAGTCTGTTTCTGGCGCCGGATCCCGAGATCATGGAGTACCACGGTCTGGAACCGCGGACCGCGCTCGAAGAGGCCTGCCTGGCCAAGGAAAACGATCCGCATCGGCTCGGGCTGGTGCGCGAGCGTCTGCAGGCCGGCGTCAACGAAAGTTTCGAGATGCTGGAGAACATGGGGGCGGCACCGGGCGCCAAGTGGGGCGACTGTGTCTCGGCGATGTACACCGGCAGCGGCGATCTCAGTATCGCCAGCTCCGGCGGCGTGGTGATCTTCTGCAATCTGGTGCAGTACCCGATCAAGTTCTGCAACAAGTACTGGGCCAAGGAACGCACCGTCGGCATCAAGGAAGGCGACGCCTTCATCGTCAACGACTCGCGCTACGGGCAGGCGCACAGCACCGACCAGTCGTTGTTCATGCCGGTGTTCCACGAAGGGCAGATCGTCGCCTGGGCCGGCGCGACCGTGCACGAAGGCGAGAACGGCGCAATCGAGCCGGGCGGCATGCCGGGCACCGCCGAGCAGATCTGGGACGAAGGTCTGCGCATGCCGCCGTTCAAGGTGGTCGAGAACTACGAACTGCGACGCGATCTCGTGACCTTCCTGCAGAACTCGGTACGTGAGCCCAAGCTGCAGTACTCCGACATGAAGGTGAAGCTCTACGTCTGTCGTCGGGTCGAGCAGCGCATCAAGGAAGCGATCGCCGAGTACGGTGTCGAAGCGGTGGTCGCCTGTCTGCGCAACAACCTTGAAGCGACCGACCTGGAAGTGCGGCGGCGTCTGCGTGAGTGGCCGGATGGCACCGCGCGGCATTGCTGGTTCACCGACAACACCCTGCGCGAGTCGGTGCAGATCAAGATCAATCTGGAGCTGACCAAAAAGGGTGACGAGCTGACCTTCGACTTTCGCGGCTCTTCGCCGGAATTCACCAATCGCGCGATCAACAGTCTCGACATCACCAACAAGGGCATGCTCGCGCAGCTGTTCCTGACCTTCATCTGGCCGGATCTGCCGCGCAACCAGGGCGTGCTGTCGCCGGTGAATTTCATCTTCGATCCCGGCTCGGTGCTGAAGCCGTCGGCACTGACGCCGAGCTCACAAACGATGATGACCCTGTTCACCGCGTGGAGCTGCGGCCAGGTCTGTGCGATGAAGCTGCTCTACGGCGTGCCGGAGAAGTACACCCGCGTGGTCGCGCCGTGGTTCAACATGATCAACACCTTCATGTTCGGCGGCATCACCCAGCACGGCGAGATGGTCGGCAACGTCTGCGCGGACATCAACGGCATGGGCGGCGGCGCGCTGGCGGACAAGGACGGTCAGCATTCGATCGCGCCGATCTTTGCGACGATGGCCGACCTCGCCGAGCAGGAGTTCATGGAGGAGGAGATGCCGTTCGTGCAGATCGTCTCCAAGAAGCTGATGCGCGACAACCAGGGCTTCGGCCGCCAGCGCGGCGGCATGGGCTACCAGATGATCCTGGCGATGGTCGAAAGCCCGATGTGGGGCTTCATGCTGACGGCGATCGGCGCCAAGTTCCCGAACGTGCCCGGTCTGTTCGGCGGCTACGGCTGCCCGACCTATCCGCTGGCGCGGATCCAGGGCATCAACGTGTTCGACAAGTTCCGCACCGATCCCGGCGCGTTCCGCTACTCCATCGAGGAGATGATGAACGAGCAACCGTACCCGGAGGCGCGCTACACCACGCATCCGATGACGCTGCCGTTCCACGCCGCGAACAGCGGCGAGCTGTACATGATCTCGCAGGGCAGCGGCGGTGGCTTCGGCGATCCGCTGGAGCGCGACCCGGCCGAGGTTGTGCGCGATCTCGACGACGATCTGATTTCGCATGACGTCGCCTGGCGCATCTATCGCGTGGTTTATGACAAGGAGACGCTGATCGTCGATGCAAAGGCGACCGATGCCGCGCGTGACGAGGCGCGTCAGGAACGCCTGGCCAGTTCGCAGCCGTTCCGCGACTTCTGCGCCGGCTGGTCCAAGGACAAGCCCTCGGGCAAGGTGCCGTACTTCGGCTGCTGGACCGACAAGACCCGCGTGCACGCCGGCTCGCCCGACGTCACCTTCCCGGCCAGTCAGGTCAATCCGCCGGTGATGATGGCGCACCCGATGCAGGTGCGGATCGACGCGCTGGAGGCGGAGCTGGCGACGCTGCGCAAGACCGGCGGGCAGGCCTGATCATG